>NZ_JBAMDI010000081.1:0-53032 GCF_036961695.1 Pseudomonas sp. CGJS7
GAAACCGCAACCACCGCGCGACTACCCGCGCTCAGCGATACCCCGCCGCCTGCAACTCGAACAACTCCGCATAACGCCCGCCTTGCGCCAGCAATTGCTCGTGCGTGCCGCTGGCTTCCAGCCGGCCTTCGGCCAACACCAGAATCCGGTCGGCCATGCGCACGCTGGAGAAGCGGTGCGAGATCAGCACCGCGGTCTTGTCGTCGGACAGTTCCTTGAAGCGCTGGAACACCTCGAACTCGGCGCGCGCGTCGAGCGCAGCGGTGGGTTCGTCGAGAATCATCACCTGCGCGTCGCGCATGTAGGCGCGGGCGATCGCGATCTTCTGCCATTGCCCGCCGGACAAGTCGACGCCGTTCTTGAAGCGCCGGCCGATCGGTTGGTCGTAACCCTTGGGCAAGCGTTCGATCACTTCGTCGGCCATCGACCGGCGCGCGGCTTCGCGGATGCGGTCGGTGTCGGTCATCGCCTCGATCTGGCCGACGCCGATGTTCTCGCCGGCGGTGAGGTGGTAGCGGACGAAGTCCTGGAAGATCACGCCGACGCTGGCGCGCAACTGGTCCAGGTCGTACTCGCGCAGGTCGCGGCCGTCGAGCAGGATCCGCCCTTCGTCCGGGTCGTACAGCCGCGCCAGCAATTTGACCAGGGTGGTCTTGCCCGCGCCGTTCTCGCCGACCAAGGCCAGCACCTCGCCGGCGCGCAATTCGAAATCCAGCCCGCGCAGCGCCCAGCGCTCGGCGTCGGGATAACGAAAGCCGACGTTCTCGAACACGAACCCGCGCCGGATCGGTTGCGGCACCGCCACCGGCTGCGCGGGCGAGGCGATTTCCGGGACGACTTCGAAGAACGAGAACAGATCGTCCAGATACAGCGCCTGGCTGGCGACTTGCGAGAACCCGACCAAAAGCCCTTCCAGCAATTGCCGCAGCCGGCGGAAGCTGCCGGCCAGGAAGGTCAGATCGCCGATGCTGAAATCCCCGCGCACCGTGCGCCAGGCGATGTAGCCATACGCGATGTAATAGCCCAACGTGCCCAGGCCGGCCAACACCGTGCCCCAGAACGCGCGGCGGCGTGCGAGGGCGCGGTTGGCCTTGAAGAAGCTGTCGGCGAGCTCGCGGTATTTGTCGATCAGGAAGCGGTGCAGATTGAAAATCTTCACTTCCTTGGCGGTTTCAACGCTCGCGCCCATCTGCCGCACGTATTCGAGCTGGCGCCGCTCCTGGGTCCAGGCGAAGTTGAGCGAGTAGCCCAGGGCGTTGAAATGCGCCTCGCCGACGAAGGCCGGAATCAGCGCCACCGCCAGCAGCAGGATCAGCCACGGCGCATATACCAATAGGCCGACCGCGAAGCTCACCACGGTGATGGTGTCCTGCACTTGCCCGAACAACTGGCTCATCAGACTCATGCGCCCCATGGTCTGGCGGCGCGCGCGGTCGAGCTTGTCCTGCAGATCGGGGTCTTCGAAGTCCTCCAGGTCCAAGGTCGCGGCGTGTTCCATCAGGCGCACGCTGGTGGCGTTGGTGAACAACTCCGACAGCAGCGAATCGCCGTAGTTGATCACCCGGCCGAGCAGGTCCGAGCCGATCGCCAGGCCGAACTCCAGCGCCAGCAACGCCAGCAGCGTGTTCAACTGCCCGCTGCTCCAGGCTTGCGCCATCGAATCGAAACCGTGGCCGGTGCCGACCAGCCGCACCGCCTCATCGATGATGAGCTTGCCGACGTAGAGCGTGGCCACCGGCAACAGCGCGCGGATCAGGCGCAGGCCCAGGGTGATCAGGGTCAGCGCGGGGCTGGTCTGCCAGATCTGCTTGAGGAAGGGCCGCAGATTGCGCAAGGCCTTGAAGCGTTCGCGCAGGCTCGGTTTGCTGGCGGTGTCTTTACCGGGGCGGCGGGCGCCGTTGTCGCTGGGATTGGCCATGGGACGATTGTGCCCCCGATCCGTCGCAGGTTGCGATCGGACCCGATGTCCTCTTGAATCCTGCGCGCATCGGTGCTCAAGTCTGGCCACCACTACGGACGGGGACCGCAGGATGGGCAAGCTCGGATCGGCGCCGTCATCGGCGCGCGCGCTGGTTCTGGTCGGCGGAGCGCTGGCCAGTTTCGCCGCCGATGCTTCGGATTTCGGCAGGTTGGCGGTTTATCTGTTCGGCGCTTACGGCATCGCCTTCATCCTGATCTACGCCTTCACCTGGAAGGTGGTGGCCGCGGGCATCGACTACATCGGCGGCAAGCTGTTCGTGCATGCGGCCGTGCTTGGATTCTTTTTCGCGCCGACCTTCGGTGAGTATTTTCCGGTGCCGGCGGGGTTGATGCTGGTCACCGGCGAAGACCGGCAGGTAGCGCTGACCAGCATCGTGGCCTGCGTGCTGTTCGGCTGGATCGCGGCCTGGGTGCTGTACGAGAGGGCGCATCCGGCTCAGAGCGTGAGTTCGCCAGAGGCCGGGGAGCCTTCCGATCGGCAGTGAAAGCGCCGCATCGGGCGCCGGTGGGTCAGCGGAGGCCGCGGGACCTGTTGGGCAAGCCGAGAGCGTACGGATGGATCGCGTGCAACCGTTGGCGGCGCGCGCATCGCGTGCGATGCTGCCGCCGACAATCAGGCAGGGATGCGCCATGAGCCGTTTCGTACAACGTCCGATAACGATCCTTGCTATGTGTTCGCTGGCCGCGATCAGCCTCCCGGCTTGGGCCTCCGGCCCCGCTGTCGGTATGTTCGGGATGCTGCTGGCGATCTACCTGGTGGTGTTCGCGCTGGCGTACTCGCTGGTCTGGGCGGTCAGCTTCGTGCTGAGCCCGCCCTGGCGTTGGCTGGTGCGCGCGGTCGCGATCGCGCTGTTCTTCGCGCCTGGATTCGCCGATGGCTGGGTCATGCCGGCGGTAGCGCTGTTGGGGTGGTCGGAACAGGAGAGTCTGCAGTCGCATGCGGCGATCAGCCTGGTGCTGACCACCGCGTTGCTGTGGAAGGGGCTTTACTGGTTCTTCTCGCGGCCGCAGTGGCGCGACTAGGCCCGACCCGCCGCCGATTCGCCGAACACCGGCCGGAAGAAGCTGCGCTCGTAGCTGACGATGAAGCGTTTCTGCGTCGCGTAGGCGAACGCCGCGATGCATTCGGGATCTTCGGCCGAACGCGCGCGATACTCCTCGTACGCCGCCATGCTCGGAAAGGTGAACATCGCCAGCGCGATGTTGTTGTGGCCTTCCGACGGCAGGAAATAGCCGTGGTGGGTGCCGCCGAATTTCTCCACCAGCCCGATCCACAAGCGGCCGTAGTGTTCGAATTCGGCCAGTTGGTAAGGGTCGATGACGTAACGTAGATAGCAGGTCAGCATGAGGCGTTCTCGATACGGCCCAGTACCGTCGGGCGGTGGTGGATGTGGCGGCGGACCGCTTGAGCGACCATACCGCACTGCAGCTTGGAACCGCGCGGCGCTGCGGCTAAGTTGGCTGCGCTCCATGAGGAGCGCTCGGCCGCGACGGCCGATCTGTCATCGAAAAGGAGAGTTCGAATGAAGCGTGGGATTTTGAAGGGCTGGCGCGCCACCGCGGCGCTGGGCGCATTCGCTTTCGCGTTCGCCTACAGCGCGAGCGCGCGCGATAGCAACCTGATCGTTTGCGCCGGTGGCGTGTACTGCTATGCCGAAGTGCTCCAGCCCTGCCTGGAAGGCGGCGGCGGTGGGTACTGCGAAACGGCGTGGCGGATGTGCGTGCTGGATGCCTGCCCGCAGTAAGCCGCTGATTGCCGGTCCGCTTCCCCGTTCGCGGGGAAGCGGTTGCCGCGCCGCGCTCAGATCGTCGCGCCGAGCATGAAGATCGGCAGATACAGCGCCCAGCTCATGAATGCGATGCCGCCCGCCGCCAAGGCCACCCCGACCACGCAAGCCAGCAGGTCGCGCCAGCGCCGCGGCGACACGGCCCAGATCGCCAACACCAGCAAGGGCAGAGCGCACAGCGCCCAGGGATAGTCGACCAGCAGCCGGGTCGCCGGCGGCAGGTCGGTGCCGAAGCTGACGAATACCTGCTTGAACTGCGGCACTACCCAGATCGGGGCGATCGCGCAAAGGCTGGACAGCAGCAGGCCCATGCCCAGCAGCACGGGGCGGAACGGCACGGCGGCCGCGGCGGAGGGGGGCGTGGGCGTTTGCATGGGCCGATGGTAATCCAGCCCGCGCCGGCCGCCGCAAGGGCCTAAGCGGGGCCGGGCGGGTAGAATAGGCCCCCCACACCGCCAGCCCTACGCCCGCCGTGACCGCAACCCCGTCTTCGGCCGCCACCCGCGGCCCCGTCGTCATCCGTCAGGACGACCTGATCCAGTCCATCGCCGATGGCCTGCAATACATCAGCTACTACCACCCGGTCGACTACATCAAGAACCTCGCCGCCGCTTACGAGCGCGAAGAGAGCGCCGCGGCCAAGGACGCGATCGCCCAGATCCTGATCAACTCGCGCATGTGCGCCGAAGGCCACCGGCCGATCTGCCAGGACACCGGCATCGTCACCGTGTTTCTGGAAATCGGCATGGACGTGCGCTGGGACGGCGCGACCATGGGCGTGGAGGACATGGTCAACGAAGGCGTGCGCCGCGCCTACAACCATCCCGACAACAAGCTGCGCGCCAGCGTGCTGGCCGATCCGGCCGGCAAGCGCAGCAACACCAAGGACAACACGCCGGCGGTGGTGAACGTGAAAATCGTTCCGGGCAACACCGTGGACGTGATTGTCGCGGCCAAGGGCGGCGGTTCGGAAGCCAAGTCGAAATTCGCCATGCTCAACCCGTCCGACTCGATCGTCGACTGGGTGCTCAAGACCGTGCCGACCATGGGCGCGGGCTGGTGCCCGCCGGGCATGCTCGGCATCGGCATCGGCGGCACCGCCGAGAAGGCGATGCTGCTGGCGAAAGAATCGCTGATGGAGCCGATCGACATCGTCGACCTGCAGGCGCGCGGCGCCAGCAATCGCGCCGAAGAGCTGCGGCTGGAGCTGTACGAAAAGGTCAACGCGCTCGGTATCGGCGCGCAGGGCCTGGGCGGCCTGACCACGGTGCTCGACATCAAGGTCAAGGACTACCCGACCCACGCCGCCAACCTGCCGGTGGCGATGATCCCCAACTGCGCCGCCACCCGCCATGCGCACTTCACCCTCGACGGCAGCGGCCCGGTGATGCTCGACCCGCCGTCGCTGGAAGACTGGCCCAAGCTGACCTACGACGCGTCCAAGGGCCGTCGCGTCGATCTGGACAAGGTCACTGCCGAAGAAGTGGCGAGCTGGAAGCCCGGCGAAGTGCTGCTGCTCAACGGCAAGCTGCTGACCGGCCGCGACGCCGCGCACAAGCGCATGGTCGAGATGCTCAACAAGGGCGAACAGCTGCCGGTCGATTTCAAGGGTCGCTTCATCTATTACGTCGGCCCGGTCGATCCGGTCCGCGACGAAGTGGTCGGCCCGGCCGGCCCGACCACGGCCACGCGCATGGACAAGTTCACCGAGCAAGTGCTGGCGCAAACCGGCTTGCTCGGCATGGTCGGCAAGGCCGAGCGCGGTCCGGCCGGCATCGATGCGATCAAGAAGCACCGTTCGGTGTATCTGATGGCCGTCGGCGGCGCCGCCTACCTGGTGTCGAAGGCGATCAAGGCCTCGCGCGTGGTCGGGTTCGCAGACTTGGGCATGGAAGCCATCTACGAATTCACCGTGCAGGACATGCCGGTGACGGTCGCGGTCGACAGCGCCGGCGAGTCGGTGCACAAGACCGGCCCGAAGGAGTGGCAGGCGCGGATCGGCAAGATTCCGGTGGTGGTCGAGTAGGCCTGAGCCGCGTCACCCAAGCGATACCTCAGACGCCCGGCACCCGCCGGGCGTCTTCATTTCAGCCCGAAGCCCCTGTAGGAGCTGCGCAAGCTGCGACCGCGAATCGGCAACCGCGTCGGAATTGCCGTCGTAGCTGTGTATTCGCGGTCGCAGCTTGCGCAGCTCCTACAGTCAGCCCATGCGCGATGCGCGGCCGTGTCGCTACAGCTTCTTGACCAACTGCGCCAACATCTTCTTGGTCGCCGGCCGGGTCAAATACTCCTTCGCCAGCGTTTCCAACGCCAACACATTGGTCTCGCTGGTGTCGTCCAGATCGTCCAGCCCCACCAGCAGCTCGGCCTGCATCCGGTAATACCCATCGCCGACCAACTGCCGGGCGATGTAATCCACCGAATCGGTATTGCCGTCGAACAACACGTCGATGATCGGCACCGCCCATTCCAGCGCGCCCCACGAGCGCGCCGATTGCAGATCGATGCTGCGCGTGCGCTCGCCGGAGCCGACCGACACCACCACCAGATCGCGGCTGTTGTCGACCTGCGCGTCCTTGCGCAGCGCCTCGGCGATCGCGCACGCGGTCGGGTTGTTGGCGACCACGCCGCCGTCGATCAGCGCGCAGGCCTTGCCTTCCACGGTCATCGGATGCGCCGGAAAGTAGGTCGGCGCGGCGCTGGAGGCGCGGCAGACTTCCCACACCGGCAAGTCGCGGTGTTTGGGATCGAAACTCTTGAAGATCACCGGCGTGCGCGAAATCGTGTCGTAGGCGGTGATCAGCACCGGCGCCTTGAGCTGGCCCAGGGTGGTCTTGCCGAACACCTTGCGCAGCACTTTCTCGATGCCGACGCCGTCGTAGCGCGGCGCCGACATGCCGTCGCTGATCAGCCGATTGGCGCGCGACCACAAACGGCCGGCGAGGTCGGGAAAAATCTGGTGGCGTTGATCGCGATACAAACGCGCCAGCGCGTCCGGCCCGATCCCGCTGGCCAGGCCGCAGGCGACCAGCGCGCCGGTGGAACTGCCGGCGATCAAGTCGAAGTTGTTCAGTAAGCCGTTCTTTCCGGCCTGGGCCTTTCCCGCCTGAACCAGCGCCTGTTCCAGGCCAGCCAGCCAATGGCAACTCACCAGGCCGCGTATGCCTCCGCCGTCGAGCGAGAGGATGCGCCGCATCTTCATCGGATTCTCCGTTTCGGCGGCCAGGGTAGCGTGGCGATGCGGTGGCGCGGCCTGGACCGCGTCGCAGTTTCACTGGAAAAAACACAGCGCAAATGTGCCCCCTTTGAAAAAGGGGGCGAGCGCCCGTCGGCGGTACGAAGTCGATGCGTGGTATCGGCGCGGGGGATTTGCTTTTGCTTGGAGCTAAGAGCAAATCCCCCCTAGCCCCCCTTTTTCAAAGGGGGGAACTCAGCACGGGATTGGAGGCGCGAAAATGAGCGCCCCCTTTGAAAAAGGGGGCGAGCGCCAGTCGATTGCACGAAGCCGATGCGTGCTGTCGGCGCGGGGGATTTGCTTTTGCTTGGAGCTAAGAGCAAATCCCCCCAGCCCCCCCTTTTTCAAAGGGGGGAACTCAGCGGGGGAGGGCTCAGTACCACTCCAACAGCGAAATGCCCAAGCCGATGTAGGTGGCCTTGTGGTTGTAGTCGATCAAACTCTCGCCATAACCATCGAAAATCTGCAAATGCCCGCGCAGCTGGTTGTGGATCGGAAAGCCCCAATCGAACTGCAGCGCACCGTGCGAACGATCGCCGCCTCGCAGCGAGTGCCGCGCCATCAAGGAAAACTCGTGGCCGCCGCGGGTGTGGACGATGGTGATGTCGCCGCGGCCGATGTAATCCTCGATGTCCGGATTGTCGTCGTCGTTGCCGTCGGAAATGCGCCACCACGGCCGCGCCACGATCGCCCAGTTCTCGCGATCCAGTCCGATCTGCCCGATCACCCGATTCCAACTGCGCGAGAACGGGTCGGCGCGGCCGTTGGACTGGTGATTCAGGCCGATCGCGGCCATCCGCCCGTTCCAGCCGCCGATGCGGTAGTTGTTGCGGAACACCAGCATCACTTCGGGTTCGTAATTGGTCTCGCGGAACGGCCGCGAATCCTCGCCGTTGTAGACCTGCCAGCGCGAGGACTGGGTGTAACCCATCCACACATCGCCGTTGTCGCCGAACAGGTTCTCCACCGCCTTGGTCTTGAAGCTGATCTGGAACTTGGCTTCGATGTCCTTCAGCGATTGCGGCTCGGTGACGGTGTTGCGCGGGTTGGGCGAGTGCGGGAGCGTGTTGGGGTCGTCGTTCCAGAACACCGGCAGCAGATACACCGGCTTGTAGGCGCGGAAGTTGAACACGCCCAGCTTGGAATCCTTGGCCAGCTCCCAGCGGCTGTCGAGCAGGCCGCCCTTGCCGGCGTTGGCGATCGCATCGGTCAGCGGGTCGTCGTGAGTGAAAACGCTGCCCGAGAGCGCGCGCCGCGCGCGTTCGCTCGCGCTGGGCGGGGGCTCGCCGGCGATTTCGTCGCCGACTTGCAGATTCTTCTGGATCGCCTTGGCTTCCTTGGCGGCGATATCGGCCTCGCGCACGCCGCCGCCTTGCCGGCCCAGTGCCGCGTCGTAGCAGGCCAGACGGTCGGCGTCGATGGAAATGGCCAGACAGGCTTCCGGCGTGGCCGGCTTGGGCACGGCGGTCTGCGCCTGGCTCAGCGCCGGCAACGCCGCCAGCGCGATCGACAGGACGCAACGGGAGTAGGGTGGGGACGTAGTCATCATGTGTGCGGCGGTTCCAAAGCGAGCTCCGGCGTGGCGACGCGGCGCAGCAGTTTTGCATCCGCTCGCGAAAGAAGCGTGAATCGACGAGGCATCCGGCTGCCTCGGCAAACCCTGAGCGAGCCGCTCAGAAGAACCAGGCCAGTGCGAACAAGCCGATCATCGCGAAGGCCAGGCCCAGCTTGAGCACGGTGCCGACGACGATGCCGACCCAGGTGCCGACGCCGACCTTGGTCGCCTGATCGAGCTGGCGGGTGTGGATCAGCTCGCCGATCAACGCGCCCAGGAACGGGCCGACGAACACCCCGATCAGGCCGAACGCCAACCCGGCGAAGGTGCCGATGACCGAGCCGACGATCGCCAGCTTGCTGGCCCCGACCCGTTTGGCGCCCATGGCCGTGGCGGCGAAATCCACCCCCATCGACAGCGCCGTCAGCAGGCCCAGCACCACCAGCATCACCCAGCCGACTTTCTGGAAATCCGAAACCCAGGAGGCCAGGACCATGCCGGCGAACACCAGCGGCAAGCCGGGCAGCGCGGGCAGCACCGTACCGACGATTCCGACCACCACCAGTACGCCCGCCAATATGTAATAAAACGTATCTAAATCCATACCTGACCCCTGTCCGGACGGGCTGTCCGGGCTGTTTGCATTTTGGCCCATGTCGGGGTACGTTGCGGGCGCTGCGTTTGCCAAGGGTCACCGTGAATCGTGGCCCGATGCGGTAGATCCACCGATCCGCTACATCGTTGCACCTCGCTTCCTCCTTGCAACCAGCACGCGATGCTCGCGTTAACAACACCACGTTCCAAGGAGAGAGTAACGATGTCCAAAGAAACCGGAACCGTTAAGTGGTTCAACGACGCCAAGGGTTTTGGCTTTATCAGCCGTGAAAACGGCGAAGACGTGTTCGTGCATTTCCGCGCGATCCAGAGCCAGGGCTTCAAAAGCCTGAAGGAAGGCCAGAAGGTTTCCTTCACCGTGGTGCAGGGCCAGAAGGGCCTGCAGGCCGACGCCGTCGAGCCGTTGTAATGAAGTAATGCTCGATGCTGCAGCGCCGCAAGGCGCAGCGTTCGAGTCAGAAAAACCCGGCCTCGGCCGGGTTTTTCTTTTGTGTATTTTTGATGCCCGTCACAAATGCGAATGTTTGCCCTTCCACGACGCCAGCTGGCGACACATCGCTGGTGCCCGGCATCGCCCGACTCGCAATTTAGAAACACCTTGGAACGCCCGGTTAGGCACATTTTCTACGTATTTATATCGATTTAAATCGATTATCGCCGGCCGGCCGCGAGTGCCGGTCGCCGATCCCTCCCGCGGCCGATTCTGGATATTCGCGAGCAGATACCCGGCCGGATAAAAAACCGGGGGCCCGATGGACCCCCGGCGGCCGTGTTCACCTCCGTGTGCGGCAAACCCGCGAACCGGTGTTCCGATACCTCGCCCCACACCGATCCGACCGCCCGCGCCACGACCGGGCGCGGAGAGCCTGCATCGATCGCGCGGCGGGCCTCGTCTCCCGCCGGCGCTCGCGCCTCCTGCATCGTCGCGCGCATCCTGCGCCGGGCTCGCAGATATCCAACGCGCGCACGCGCGCGGCGGGGTTGGCACCGGGCAAAAAAACGGCCCGCGATGGCGGGCCGTGGAGCGGCGCGGCCCGCCCGCGCCTGAGCGCGGACGGGCGGCGAACGCGGTTTAGTTCTGGAACGGGGTGTTCTCGGCGAAGTACTCGTGGTTGTCGGCGTTGTCGAGCGCGTTGGTCGGGTTGGTGTTGGCCAGGTTCTTGGCACCGGCCTGCCCGTAGACGTGATCGTCGGTGCCGGCGACGACGGTGAAGTGGCTCATCTCGTGGATCAGCGTGCCGGCCTTGGAGTCGGTGCCGGTCAGCGGCGCGTTCCAGAACGCGTTGCACACGTAGATCTGATAGTGCTGGTTCGGATACACGTAGGCGTAAGCGCTGCTGGTGCAGCCGCAGTTGATGGTGATCTGGCCGCTGTTCTGATCCATCGCGGTGTCGATCGACTGGAAGTGCGAACGCGCGGTGCCGTAGCGGCTGGAGGTGTAGGCGCCGAACCAGGTGGTGTAGCGCGGGCCGACGGTGCCGGCGTTGAGATAACCCTTGGCGTTTTCCGAGTAGGTGCGCGCGGCGTTGACCGCCTGGCCGGCGGTGCTGATGCGCGAGGTGCTGCAGCCGACGTAGTTGACGCCGTTGACCACCGCGGCGGGGCCGACGTTGGGCTTCTTGGCGGCGAGCTGAGCGCCGCCGGCCTTGGCGCCGCCGAGTTGATCCAGACCGTCGACCCACAGGCTCAGCGGCGCGCTTTGCGCGCTCATCGGCAAGCCGTTGGCCTGACGCAGCATGACCCGGTCGGAGGTGGAAGCGTGCTGCAGCGGCGCGCGGAAGGTCACCACGTACTGGCCGGTCCGGGACAGGTCGTAACCGGCGGACAGATCGACCACGCGGCGCAGCGTTTGGCCCGGCTGCAGGATCGCGAAGTCCTCGGCCTGCGGCAGGCCGCGCTTGACCATCGCGCCCTCGTAGGCCACCGGTTCGCCGTTGTAGCTGATCGAGAACAGCTTGGCGTCGAACTGATCCGACGGCAGCTGCCACTTCGGCAAGCGCACGGTCTTGCGGCTGGTGTTGGTGATGCTGATTTCGACCGAGCCGAGGAAATCGTCGGCGCCGCCGGTGACCGCGACCATGCCCACGCGCAGCGGATTGTTCTGCACGCTGGGCGGGGTGGCGACGGCGGCGGCAATGGCGCCGGTCAGAACGGCGCCCACGGAAACCACATGCACGAAGCGAAGTTTCATTCCGATCTCCTGATCTTGCGATGGCGAGGCCCGCGATGCGGACGCGAACGACGCTAACCCAAGGCTTGCGCGAAGAAGACCCCAATAGGTGCGCCAGTTCCGCGGCTAATCGTGATGCGGGTTGAGAACTCGTCGCCGCGTGCGCGCACAACGAAAACGGCCCGCGATGCGGGCCGTTCGGTTTCGTTACATTGTTTCATCGCGCCACGCGAACGCGGCGCGGGTTGCGCCGATGCCGGCGCCGCGTATCAGCGGATGTAAGCGCGGCCGTTGTTGACCCGCACATAGGTGTTCTCGCGGATGCCGCCGAGATCCTTCTGGGTGACCACTTGGGTGCGGCCGTCGTCCATGCGCACATACACGTTGTAGCTGGGCGCGCCGACGCGGTTCTGGATGGCGTTGCCGGCGATGGCGCCGGCGACCGCGCCGCCGACGGTGGCGCTGTTCTTGCGGCCCTTGCTGTCGGTGTGGTCGTCGGCGATCTTGCGCCCGGCGACCGCGCCGACCAAGCCGCCCAACACCGCACCGGTGGCGCTGGGGGCGTTGCTCTGGGTGCTGATCTGCTCGATCCGGGTGACGATGCCGCAGTCGTAGCAGCCGTTGTTCTGATTGGGGTAGCTCGGCTGCGGATAGTTGTTGTTGTAGCCGCCGTTGTTGTAGCCGCCACCACCGCCGTAACCCGGCGAAGTCGCGCAACCGGCCAGCGCCAGGGTGGCTACGGCCGCTACGCCCAGCAATCGGATGTTGTTGATGTTCATTCCAGGCTCCTGCGCTTGTGCATGCGAGGTGGCGGACAGTCGCCACGCGCTTGCCAAGCTATAAGCCGCTACGTGAACGCGTGTTCAATTTATGTGCCGCGAACCGGGCGTGTTCAGCTGAGGGCAGGGTGGGCGCCGCAAAAAGAATCGGCCCCGCGCGGAGGCGGGGCCGATCGAGGTGGATTCGACTTTGTCGATGGATCGCGCGACTCAGCCGCGGAAATCCTGATGGCAGGCCTTGCAGGCTTCCCCGATCTGTTGCGACACCGCGGTCACGCCCGCGCAGCTGACCGGCGGCGCGGCCAGAGCGCCGTCGAGCGCGGCGCGCATCTTGGCCGAATGCTGGGCGAAGCGCGCGTCGTCTTTAAGGTCGGGGAAGGCCGGATCGAGATCGTCGGCCATGGTGCGCAAGGCCTTGATGTGCGGCAGCGTGTCGGTGGCCGCGCAGCGGTTTTCCTTGGCCCTGCTGTCCAGCTGACCCAGATGCCAAGCCTGCACGTGCATGACGCTGTCGGGGAAATGGTCTTTGCGCTGTTCCAGCGCGCGTACCGCCATGACCGTGGCGACGATGCCGCCGACCAGGCCGATCAAAAACAGGAACAAGTATTTCGAACCATTGCCTTTGCGTTTTGCAGGGGCGTTGGTGGGCTGGGTATCGCTCATTGCCTGGCCTCCATCCAAGATCGCGGAACGATAGCATGGGCCGATGTGAGGCCCGGATCACGCGCGGCCCGGGCCGGCGAGCGGGGCGCGGCGTCGCCGATGGCCCGGACTTTTCCATCGCCGGCAGCCGAAGGGACGGCCGGGACCACTACAATGGCGGGATGAATTCCGCATCCTCCGACACCGTCTGGCAAGAACGTTTCGCCGGCATCGACCGCTTGTACGGACACGGTTCCGTCGCCCGTTTCCGCCAGTGCCGTATCGCCGTGGTCGGCATGGGCGGCGTCGGTTCGTGGGCGGTCGAGGCCTTGGCCCGCACCGGCATCGGCCATCTGACCCTGATCGACGCCGACGATCTGTGCGTGTCCAACACCAACCGGCAACTGCCGGCGCTGGAGGGCCAGTACGGCCGGGCCAAGGTCGAAGCGATGGCCGAGCGCTGCCGCGCGATCAATCCGGCGATCCAGGTCGATGCGGTGCAGAGCTTTCTGACCCCGTCGAATCTGGACGAACTGCTCGACCGCGGTTTCGATCTGGTGCTCGACGCCTGCGACAGCTTCCGCAGCAAGGTCGAGCTGATCGCCTGGTGCCGACGGCGCAAGCTGCCGGTGATCGCGGTCGGTTCGGCCGGCGGGCGCACCGATCCGACCCTGGTGCGGGTGCGCGATCTGTCGCGCACCGAGCACGACGCGATGCTGGCGCTGATCCGCAAGAAGCTGCGCGGCGAGTTCAATTTCCCCAAGAATCCGGATCGCTACTTCGGCGTGTCGGCGATCTATTCGCTGGAAAACGTCAAATACCCGCAGCCCGACGGCACCGTGTGCGGCTTGCGCCCGAAAGTGGCCGGCGACGCGGCATTAAAGCTCGATTGCGGGGCAGGGCTCGGCGCGGCCACCCACATCACCGGCGTGTTCGCGTTCGCGGCGGTGGCGCGGGCGTTGGAGATTCTGCTCAAGCCCAAGGCGCAGGCGGCTTAAGGCTGCAGGGCTGGGCGCAAGCCTTCAACGATTACTGCAATCCGAACAAACGCCGCGCATTGTCCGAGGTGGCCGCGGCGAGTTCGTCTTCCGGCATGCCGCGCAGTTGCGCGATGGTCTGGCACACCGTCGCCAATCGCGCCGGTTCGTTGCGTTGCCCGCGGATCTGCGCGTCGGGCTGATCGGGCGCGTCGGTTTCCAGCAGCAGGAATTCCAGCGGCATCGCCGCGACGATCCGGCGCAGGCGCTGGGCGCGCTCGTAGGTCACCGGGCCGCCCAGGCCGATCAGAAAGCCGAGTTTCCATAACTGCTCGGCCTGTTCCTGACTGCCCGAATAGCTGTGCACCACGCCGCGCAAGCCGCCGACGCGACGGATCGCGGCGATCACCGCATCGACCGCGTGGCGCGCGTGCACGATCACCGGCAGGTCGAATTCGCGCGCCAGTTCGAGTTGGCCGTCGAAGTAGAACGATTGCCGTTCGCGATCCAGCCCTTCGACGAAGTAGTCCAGCCCGCATTCGCCGACCGCGCAAACCCGCTCGCGCGCGAGCCAGTCGCGCAGTTCGTGCAGATGCTCGGGCCGGTGCGCATCCAGGAACATCGGATGCAGGCCGTAAGCCGGATACAGCCCTTGCGCCGCGCACACTTCGCGCAGCTTGGGCCAGCCGGCGGCGTCGATCGCCGGAACCACTTGCGCGGCCACGCCGGCGGCGCGCGCGCGTTCGATCACCTGCGCGCGGTCGGGATCGAATTCGGGCGCGTCGAGGTGGCAGTGGCTGTCGATCAGCGCGGGCATGCGCTCAGCGGGCGGGCGGCTGAATGCTGGGCGGCGGCGGGGCGTTCTTGCGGTTCTTCCAGTTCGCCAGCAGCAAGGTGCCCAGGCCGAGCAGGATCTCGTCGGCCAGCGGCACGAAATCGGGGATCAGCAGGTCGACCACGAACAAGGTCGCGGTCACCACGAACAGACGCGGATAGCTCAGGCGTCCGAGAAAACCCATCAGGGGAGCGAGCAGCGGATTGGCCATGGCGGTTTGGGTTGTGACGCAGTTGGCGAACACGCTAGCACGAGGCCGCGTGACGGTTCAGACAGGGGACAGATTAGCGAAATTCAATAGGCACCGGTTCAGCATTCCGGTGGTGGAATGGCCCCGTCCACGAACGGTTTGGACGCGCCTCGGGGAGAGGCTTCGGAAACCGCACACGCATTACGGGTTTCCACGAAGCGATCCGCGGGCAACGGCCAAGCTCAACACCACCGCGGTTCCCCCGCTGCAGGAGGCTCCAAATGAACAAGAACATGATTGCCGTCGCGATCGCGTCGCTGCTGGTCGGCGGTGTGGCGGTAGCGGCCTTCCAGAGCTTCCGCGGCCCGTCCGCCGCCGGCCCCGCCGCGACCCTGAGCCCGGCCCCGCTCGAGCCGCAGGCCGCCCTCAACGGCGCCAGCCCGGCCGGCGACCTGGCCTCCAGCGGCGCGATCAACACCGCCCCGCAGGTCGATTACGCCGACGTGGTCAACGTCAAGCCGATCAACCAGAAAGAAAAGCTCTACGCCACCGTGATCGGCACCGATCCGGTCCGAGAAACCAGCACCGTCTCCACCCCGCGCGAAGTCTGCAACGACGTGGTCGTGCAAGAGCGCCTGCCCGAGCGCGACGGCAACGTCGGCGGCACCGTGGCCGGCGCGGTCATCGGCGGCCTGCTCGGCAACCAGATCGGCGGCGGCAACGGCAAGAAGGCCGCCACCGCGGCCGGCGCCGTGGCCGGCGGCTTCATCGGCAACCGGGTCGACCGCAATCACGTCGGCGGCCGGGTGGTCAATCGCACCGAGCGCCAGTGCCACACCGTCTCCGACAGCTCGCAGTCCTCGCGCGTGGTCGCCTACAACGTGACCTTCCGCAACCCGGACGGCACCACCGGCACCATGCGCACCGAGAGCAAGCCGGGCAGCCGCATCGCCCTGGGCAGCGAGAACAAGACCGTCGGTTACGACGTGACCTACCGCTATCAGGGTCAGGAACAGACCATCCGCATGGATGAGCGTCCGACCCAGCGCCTGCCGGTGATCAACGGCCAGGTGGTCACCCAGACCGCGTCCGCGGCGGCGCCGGTCCGCGGCTGATCCTTCGCCACACCAGCGACATCCCAAACGGGGCCGGACATCCGGCCCCGTTTTTTTTTGCGTGCGGGGTGGTCGAAAAGCGGCGAATTTGCGCGCGCATGAAGCGTTCGTGCCGATAACGCTTACAACAGCGTTTTCTCGCGCTTTCGGCCTTACTCCGACGCGGTGCGGTCGATACAATGGCGGTCTTTCTGCCTAAACAGGACTCCTGAGCGCGCCATGGCCCTGCATCCCTACGATCTCTACGACGTCCGTTCCCTGCTCAGCGAAGAGGAGCGCGCCGTCCAGGACACCGTGGCCCGCTTCACCGACGAACGCGTGATTCCGATCATCGGCGATGCCTTCGATCAGGGCCGTTTCCCCAAGGAACTGGTGGCGGAGATCGCCGAGCTGGGTCTGCTGGGCTCCTCGTTGCCGGAAAAATACGGCTGCGCCGGCCTGAACGCGGTCAGCTACGGCTTGATCTGCCAGGAACTGGAGCGCGGCGACAGCGGCATCCGCAGCTTCGTCAGCGTGCAGTCCTCGCTGTGCATGTACCCGATCTACGCTTACGGCACCGAAGAACAGCGCATGCGCTGGCTGCCGGGCATGGCCCGCGGCGAGATCATCGGCTGCTTCGGCCTGACCGAACCGCACGGCGGCTCGGATCCGGCCAACATGAAGACCAACGCCAAGAAAGACGGCGCCGACTGGATCCTCAACGGCTCCAAGATGTGGATCACCAACGGCAACCTGGCCGACATCGCCATCGTCTGGGCGCAGACCGAGGACGGCATCCAGGGCTTCGTGGTCGAGAAGGGCATGCCCGGTTTCGCCGCCCAGGAAATCAAGCACAAGATGAGCTTGCGCGCGTCGGTGACCTCGTCGCTGTTCTTCGACAACGTGCGCGTGCCCGAGGCCAACCGCCTGCCCAACGTGAAGGGCCTCAAGGGCCCGCTGGGCTGCCTGACCCAGGCCCGTTACGGCATCACCTGGGGCCCGATCGGCGCGGCCATCGCCTGCCTGGACGAAGTGCTGGGCTACACCAAGGAACGCATCCTGTTCGACCGTCCGGTCGCGGCGACCCAGTCGGCGCAGATCAAGATGGCCGAGATGGCGCGCCGGATCACCCTGGCGCAGTTGCTGGTGGTGCAGTTGGGCCGTCTGAAGGACGCCGGCAACATGCAGCCGACCCAGGTGTCGCTGGCGAAGTGGAACAACTGCCGCATGGCCATCGACATCGCGCGCGAATGCCGCGACTTGTTGGGCGGCGCGGGCATCACCACCGAGCATGCGGCGATCCGCCATGCGCTGAATCTGGAATCGGTGATCACGTACGAAGGCACCGAGACGGTTCACCAGTTGGTGGTCGGTCGCGAGCTGACCGGGATCAACGCTTTCTAAGTGTTGCTGCCGCAGGCAGCGCGAAATTCCTTCTCCCGCTCGCGGGAGAAGGTGGCCCGGAGGGCCGGATGAGGGCGCGCGAAATCGCGCAACTGGCAGTACCGCACGCCCTCACCCCAACCCCTCTCAGCCTTGCACACCCTTCGGGCGCCGCAAGCGGGAGAGGGGCTCCAAAAGCGAAGCAGGGCATCGATGCGCAGCAGGAGTACGCGACCGTGATGACGATTCCCGATATCCAGCTGGAAACGCCGCGCCTGATCCTGCGTCCGCCGCGCATGGAAGATTTCGACGCCTGGGCCGAATTCATGAACGCCGGCGACTACCTGCGCTATATCGGCGGCCCGCAGCCGCGGCCGTTGGCCTGGCGCGGCCTGATGTCGGTGATCGGCTCCTGGGCCGCGCTCGGTTACGGCTTCTTCTCGATCATCGAAAAAGACAGCGGCCGCTGGATCGGCCGGCTCGGCCCCTGGCAGCCGGACGGTTGGCCGGGCACCGAAGTGGGCTGGGGCGTGATCGAAAGCGTCGGCGGCAAGGGCTACGCCAGCGAAGGCGCCGCCGCGGCGATGGATTGGGCGGTCGAGCACCTGGGCTGGACCGAGATCATCCACACCATCGATGCCGGCAACCTGCCGTCCAAGCGCGTGGCCGCCAAACTCGGCTCGCGCTACCTGCGCCAAGGCCGGCTGCCGGTGCCGTTCGACGAAAAAGAAGTCGAGGTCTGGGGCCAGTCCGCCGAAGAGTGGCGCGCGCGGCGCAAGGCCGGAGCGGCGGCGTGATCACCGTCCACGGTTTCTCGCCCTCGGGCAATTGCCACAAGCTGCGCTTGCTGCTGGAGCAACTGGGCGAGCGTTACCAGTGGGTCGAGGTCGACAGCAGCCAGGGCCAGACCCGCACGCCGCAGTTCCTCGCGCTCAATCCCAACGGCAAGGTGCCGGTGGTGGAGTTCGGCGACGGCCGTACCCTCAGCGAATCCAACGCGATCCTGTACTACCTTGCCGACGGCAGCGAGTTCCTGCCGTCCGATCTGTGGCAACGCGCGCAGGCGCTGAGCTGGATGAACTTCGAGCAATACAGCCACGAACCGTACATCGCCGTAGCCCGTTTCATCGCCGGCTGGACCGCGGAGGATTCGCCGCGCCGGGCCGAGCTGCCGATGCTGCGCGAGCGCGGCCATTGCGCGTTGGCGGTGATGGAGCGGCATCTGCAAACTCACGCATGGTTCACCGGCGATGTTTACGGCATCGCCGATATCGCCTTGTTCGCCTACACCGACGTCGCCCCGCACGGCGGCATCGCCCTGGACGCGTATCCGGCGCTGCGCGCCTGGCTGGCGCGGGTGCGCGCGACGCCGGGTTTCCTCGCCTTGCCCGAACCCGACGCGCAGGCCGCGCGACGGATCGCACAGACCGATTGATTCGCCCTTACGATTCCTTCCAACCGTTGAGCCGGCCCGCATGCGGGCGGCGGAGTGTCCGATGTCAGCGCAACCGCAGTCCCCGATCTTCAGCAGCGTGCCGAACTTCAATCCGGTGGCCCAGCCGATTCCGGCGCGGATGAAGGGCCTCAACCGGGCCGAGATCTGCGACGTCAATTTCGTCGAGTTCGTCAAAGCCTGGAACGGCCGCGCCGACGCGCGCCCGGCCGCCGACGAAGCCATCCTGGAGGGCAGCGCGCTGGACGCGCGCGGTTTCCGCGAGTTGTTCGAATCGCAGTTGATCAGCCGCCATCTGGACTTGATGGCGCGGGTGCTGCGGGTGCAGAACAAGGTCTTCTACACCATCGGTTCCAGCGGCCACGAAGGCAATGCGATGGTCGCGCGGCTGGCCCGCCACACCGATCCGGCGTTCCTGCATTACCGCAGCGGCGGCTTCATGGCCGAACGCTTCCGCAAGTTGCCGGGCATGGATCCGGTGATGGATTCGGCGCTGTCCTTCGCCGCCAGCAAGGACGACCCGGCCTCGGGCGGGCGCCACAAGGTATGGGGCAGCAAGCCGTTGTGGGTGCTGCCGCAGACCTCGACCATCGCCTCGCACCTGCCCAAGGCGCTGGGCACCGCGGTGGCGATCGAAACCGGCCGCCGCCTCGGCCACGCGCTGCCGATTCCCGACGACAGCATCGCCATCTGCTCCTTCGGCGACGCCTCGGCCAATCACGCCACCGCCCAGACCGCGTTCAACGCCGCGGCCTGGACCGCGTACCAGAAGCTGCCGGCACCGGTGTTGTTCGTGTGCGAAGACAACGGCATCGGCATTTCGGTCAAGACCCCGGGCGGCTGGATCGGCAACCGCTTCCGCAACATGGACGGCCTGGATTATTTCGCCGCCGACGGCCTGGACCTGGCCAACGGTTACGGCGACGTGCAGCGCGCGGTCGAACATTGCCGCCGCAGCCGCCGGCCGACCTTCCTGCACCTGCGCACCACCCGGATCATGGGCCACGCCGGTACCGACTTCGAAATCGAATGGCGTTCGGTCGAGGAACTGTGCGCGGTCGAGGCCAGCGACCCGTTGCTGCGTTCGGCGGCGATCGCGCTGGAATCGGGTTTGATGTCGAAAGACGACGTGCTGGATCTGTACGAAGCCACGCGCAAGCGCTGCTTCGCCGCGGCCGAGGAGGCCGATCGCCGGCCCAAGCTCGACGATTTGAACGAAGTGATCGCGCCGTTGGCGCCGTACACGCCGGCGGCGGTGGCGCAGGAAGCGTCGCGCGCCGATTTCGCCGAGCGCCGCCTGGAAGTGTTCGGCGGCGAGGCCAAGCTGCCGGAAAACCAGCCGCCGCGGCATCTGGCGATCCAGATCAACAACGCCCTGCACGACATCTTCGCCAAGTACCCGGAAACGCTGCTGTTCGGCGAGGACGTAGCGCAGAAGGGCGGCGTCTACACCGTCACCAAGGGCTTGCAGAAGGCGTTCGGCCCGCGCCGGGTGTTCAACACCTTGCTCGACGAAACCATGATTCTGGGCATGGCCCAGGGCTTCGCCAACGTCGGCCTGCTGCCGATTCCGGAAATCCAGTACCTGGCCTATTTCCACAACGCCTGCGACCAAATCCGCGGCGAAGCGGCCTCGCTGCAGTTCTTCAGCAACAACCAATACCGCAACCCGATGGTGGTGCGCATCGCCGGCCTGGGTTATCAGCGCGGTTTCGGCGGCCATTTCCACAACGACAACTCGATCACCGCGCTGCGCGACATCCCCGGCCTGGTGGTCGGCTGCCCCTCGCGCGGCGACGACGCGGCGACGATGCTGCGCACGCTGACCGCGCTGGCCAAGGTCGACGGCCGCGTGGCCGTGTTCCTGGAGCCGATTGCGTTGTACATGACCAAGGACTTGTACGAGGCCGGCGACGGCCAGTGGCTGACCTCGTATCCTGCGCCAACCGAAGCGATGACCCTGGGCGAAGGCCGTACTTATGGCGAAGGCAAGGATCTGGTGATTTTCAGTTACGGCAACGGCGTGCCGATGAGCCTGCGCGCGGCCAAACAGATCGAACAGGCCCGCGGCTGGAAAACCCGGGTCGTCGACCTGCGCTGGCTGGTGCCGCTCAACGACGCCTACATCGCCGAACAGGCGCGCGGCGCCAAGCGCATCATCGTGGTCGACGAAGGCCGGCGCAGCGCCGGCGTCGGCGAGGGCGTGATCACCGCGCTGGCCGAAGCCGGCCTGGGCGCAGTGCCGATGCAGCGGGTGGTCGGCGTGGATACCTACACGCCGCTGGCCGGCGCGGCGTTCCTGGTGATTCCCGGCGAGGACGACATCGTCCGCGCCGCCGACGCGCTGGCGCAGGGCTGATCGCCGATGTGCGGGCTGGCCGGGCTGCTGCGTCCGCGCAAGGATCTCGATCTCGAGCACCTGCAGGCGCTGGCCGCGTCGATGGGCGATGCGCTGCGCCATCGCGGCCCGGACGACGACGGCGTCTGGGCCGATCCGCAGGCCGGTATCGCGCTCGCGCACCGGCGCCTGAGCATCCTGGACCTGTCGCCGCTGGGCCATCAGCCGATGGCCTCGGCCGACGGCCGTTATGTGGTCGCCTATAACGGCGAGATCTACAACTTCGCCGAACTGCGCGAGCAATTGCTCGCGCTCGGCCGCAGTTTCCGCGGCCACTCCGACACCGAGGTGTTGCTGGCCGCGGTGGTGGAGTGGGGCGTGGACGCGGCCATCGCCCGCTGCAACGGCATGTTCGCGATGGCGCTGTGGGACCGGCAGCGCGGCGAGTTGTGGCTGGCGCGCGATCGGGTCGGCAAGAAGCCGCTGTACTACGGCTGGGCCGGCGAGACCCTGGTGTTCGGTTCCGAACTCAAGGCCTTGTGGCGGCATCCGGATTTCGACAACGGCGTCGACCGCGATGCGTTGGCGCTGTTGCTGCGCTACGACTACGTGCCGTCGCCGTACTGCATCCACACCGACACTTTCAAACTGATGCCGGGCGCCTTGCTGCGCTTCGATTCCTGCGCGGTCGCGGCCGGCCCGGGCATGCACAACCCCGAGCGCGATCAGCGCCGCTACTGGCAGGCCAGCGAGCGCATGGCCGAGGCGATCGCGCAACCGTTCGACGGCGACCTGGATTCGGCCGAGGACCGGCTCGATGAGCTGCTGCGCGAAGCGGTCGGCCTGCGCATGGTCGCCGACGTGCCGGTCGGGGTGTTCCTGTCCGGCGGCACCGATTCTTCGGTGGTGACCTCGCTGATGCAGGCGCTCAGCAGCAAGCCGGTGCAGAGCTTCACCATCGGCTTCGAAGGCTCGCACCACGACGAAGCGCCGCTGGCGCTGGAAGTGGCGCGGCACCTGGGCACCGCCCACACCGAGCTGTACGTCAGCGGCACCGACGCGTTGGCGGTGGTGCCGCGGTTGCCGGCGATGTTCGACGAACCCTTTGCCGACGCCTCGCAGGTGCCGACCGCGCTGGTGTGCACGCTGGCGCGCAGCCTGGTCACGGTGGCGCTGTCGGGCGACGGCGGCGATGAATTGTTCTTCGGCTACAAGCGTTACGAGCGCGCGCTGCGCAATCTGCGTTTGTTGCAGCGGGTGCCGCAGTCGCTGCGCGACTGGCTGGCCAGATCGGCGCGCGGCCACGGCGAAGCCTCGCGCGCCGGCGGTTTCGCCGCGTTCGCGGCCGAGATGGGCGCGCGCGGGATCGGCGATGTGTACCGCAACCGGATCGTGCGCTGGCGCTTCCCCGAAGCGGCGGTGCCGGGTTCGAAACTGCGGCCGACGCTATACGACCTGGCCGAGCCGCTGCACGGGCAGGGCACCCCGGCCGACGCGATGATGCTGGCCGACTACAGCGTGTACTTGCCCGACGATCTGCTGTGCAAGGTCGACCGGGCGAGCATGGCGGTGGGCTTGGAAGCGCGCGCGCCGTTGCTGGACACCGGCGTGGCCGAATTCGCCTGGTCGCTGCCGCTGGCGTACAAGCGCGGCGAGGACGGCAGCAAGCACTTGCTCAAGCGCGTGCTCAAGCGCTATCTGCCCGATGCCATGGTCGACCGCGGCAAACGCGGTTTCGGCGCGCCGGTGTCGCAGTGGTTGCGCGGCGATCTGCGCGACTGGGCCGAGGCCTTGCTCGACCCGCAGCGCTTGCGCGCGGAAGGCTACTTCGACGCCGATCTGGTCGGCGGCCTGTGGCGCGCGTTCGTCGATGGCGAAAAGCGCTGGCACACGCATTTGTGGAACGTGCTGATGTTCCAGGCCTGGCATCAGTATTGGCGCGAACAGCGCAATCTGGCCGGCGAGGCGATGGCGCGCAACTCGCACGGCGAAGGCGGGTTATAGGGCTCGCCCCCTGTAGGAGCGTCGCCTCAGCGTTCCAGTCCGGCCAGCAGCGCTTGTTCGCTCACCGCATGACCATCGATGCTCGCCGGCCCTTCGGCGCGATCCAGCGGCAACACCGCCAGCGCCAAATGGCGGTTCTCCGCGCTCGCGCTGGAAGCCACCGTACCCAACACCGCCGCTTCGCCGCGCACTTCCGCGCCGGCGGCGACCTCGGCCGGGCTTTCGAACAACACCAGCCCGCGCTTGGCCTTGCCGAGGAAATGGGTGCGCGCGACGATTTCCTGGCCGGGATAGCAGCCCTTCTTGACGCTGAAAGCGCGCAGCCGCTCCAGCGAGAGCTGCTGCGGCGTCCATTGTTCGCGCTGCGAAGCCGGCAAGCGCGGCAAGCCGTGCGCCACGTCCGCCTGCGCCCAGCGCGCCTGTGCGGCCTCATCGGCGGCGGCGCCCGGTCCGGCGACGACGCGCAGGCTGCGCGCGCCGCCTTCGCCGCTGAAATCCAGTTCCAGGCCGGAGGCCTCATCGCCGCCGATCGCCGAGCCGCGCGCCTGCGTCGGCGCGGCGAAGCGGCCTTCGATCACCTGGTCTTCACTCAGAGCGATCGTCAGCTTGCTGCGGAATACGAATCGTTTCAGCGATTCCACCAGCGCCGTCGCGTCGGCATCGGGCAGCAGCAGCCGGATCGATTGATCCGACAGGCGCAGCAAAGCGAACAGGGCGATCACCCGGCCCTTGGGCGTCAGCCAGCCGCTCCATTGCCAATGGCCGTCGGCTAAGGCTTTGACATCGTTCATGAACTGCGCCTGGGCGAAAGCGGCCGCATCGCGGCCCTCCAGGGCGATCAAATAGTGATCGGGCAGGGCGAAGGCCTGTCCGGGCAAGGCTTGCGGGTTGTCAGGCATGGGGGGCGGGACTTAATATTTAACGCTGTGATGATAGGCGAAACCACCCCGGAAGCACGTTCGGACCAAGCGTCCGAGACCCCGGCGACTCCCGTTTCCGATGCGGGAGGCCAATCGCCTTCCGCCAAGGACGCTCCCAAGGAGCATGCTCCGAAAGAGCACGGTGGTCGCGAGGGCCTCGAGCCGACCCGCTACGGCGACTGGGAAAAGAACGGCCGTTGCATCGATTTCTAGCTGGCTTGCTGCAAGCCTGTTAGATCCGGGCAACGACCGCGCATTTCAAGCACACACCCCACCCACAGCGCTCCCACGCTTCCCGCCACGCGGCGCCGCCGCCCAGCCGAGATTGCCACGCTAATGGCGAACCGCGAACGACCCTTATCACCTCATCTGCAGGTTTACCGCTGGCAGATTCAGATGGTGACCTCGATCCTGCACCGGACCACCGGTGTGATCCTCGCCGTCGGCGGCCTGCTGATCGCCTGGGCCCTGGTCGCGTTGGCGGCCGGCCCGGAGTCGTGGGCGCAATTCACCGCCTGCGCGCGCTCGCCGCTGGGCTTTCTGATTCTGTTCGGCTGGACCTGGGCCTTCGCCTACCACCTGATCAACGGCATCCGCCACTTGGTCCAGGACGCGGGCTATGCCTACAAGGTCGAGACCTTCATCCGTAACGGCTGGATCAGCGTCATCGGCAGCCTGGTGCTGACCGCATTGATCTGGATCGTCGCCATGATGTCGCGAGGTGGCGCATGAGCACCAAGATCGGAAGCGAAAGCGGACGCAGCCTGCGCAACCCGCTCAAGACCGCGCGCGGTCTGGGGTCGGCCAAAGACGGCACCCACCACTTCATCGTCCAGCGGGTCACCGCGATCGCGTTGGTGTTCCTGACCTTGTACGTGCTGGGCCTGATCGTGTCGTGGATCGGCGGCGATTACGCCAGCGTCCGCGCCTCGGTCGCCAATCCCTGCAACGCGGTGCTGCTGAGCGCGTTCGTGATCGCGATGTTCTGGCACGCCAAGCTCGGCCTGCAGGTGATCATCGAGGACTACGTCCACGGCCTGCTGGGCACGGCCTCGCAGATCGCCGTCGTTTTCGTTTGCGTACTCGCGGCCCTGGCCAGCGTGCTCGCCATCATCCGCATCGCGTTGGGAGCCTGAGTCGTGGCCTCTGCTTACAAGATCCAAGAACACAAGTTCGACATGGTCGTGGTCGGCGCCGGCGGCGCCGGTTTGCGCGCGACCTTCGGTCTGGCCCAGAAGGGCCTGAAGACCGCCTGCATCACCAAGGTGTTCCCGACCCGCTCGCACACCGTCGCCGCGCAGGGCGGTATCTCCGCCGCGCTGGCCAACATGGGCGAGGACGACTGGCGCTACCACTTCTTCGACACCGTCAAGGGTTCGGACTGGTTGGGCGATCAGGACGCGATCGAGTACATGTGCAAAGAGGCCATCCCGGCCATCATCGAACTCGAACACCAGGGCGTGCCGTTCTCGCGCACCGACGAGGGCAAGATCTACCAGCGCCCGTTCGGCGGCATGACCACCAAGTACGGCGAAGGCCCGCCGGCGCAGCGCACCTGCGCCGCGGCCGACCGCACCGGCCACGCGATCCTGCACACGCTGTACCAGCAGTCGCTGGCGCACGACGCCCAGTTCTTCATCGAATACTTCGCCCTCGACCTGATCATGGACGAGACCGGCGCCTGCCGCGGCGTGCTCGCGCTGGACATGGCCGAAGGCACCCTGCACCTGTTCCGCGCCCAGGGCACGGTGCTGGCGACCGGCGGCTACGGCCGCGCGTATTTCTCGGCGACCTCGGCCCACACCTGCACCGGCGACGGCGGCGGCATGGCCCTGCGCGCCGGTCTGGGCCTGCAGGACATGGAGTTCGTCCAGTTCCACCCGACCGGCATCTACGGCGCCGGCTGCCTGATCACCGAAGGCGTGCGAGGCGAGGGCGGCATCCTGCGCAACAGCAACGGCGAGCGCTTCATGGAGCGCTACGCGCCGAGCGTGAAGGATCTGGCGCCGCGCGACATGGTCAGCCGTTCGATGACCATCGAAATCCGCGAAGGCCGCGGCGTCGGCGAGCACAAGGACCACATCCTGCTCGACCTGACCCACCTCGGCCCGGAAGTGATCCACGAAAAGCTCCCCGGCATCGCCGAATCGGCGCGCATCTTCGCCAACGTCGATGTGGAGAAGGAGCCGATCCCGGTCATCCCGACCGTGCACTACAACATGGGCGGGATTCCGACCAACTACCACGGCGAAGTGGTGCAGTTGAAGGACGGCAACCCGGACGCGGTGGTCGAAGGCCTGTACGCCATCGGCGAAGCCGCCTGCGTGTCGGTGCACGGCGCCAACCGCCTGGGTTCGAACTCGCTGCTCGATCTGGTGGTGTTCGGCCGCGCCGTCGCCAACCGTTGCGCCGAGACGATCAAGCCCGGCGGCGCCCACGCCAAGTTGCCGGCCGACGCCTGCGACGCGGCGCTGGCGCGCCTGGACAAGCTGCGCAACGCCAACGGCAGCACCCCGACCTCGGTGATCCGCGACAAGATGCAGCGCACCATGCAGGCCGACGCCGCGGTGTTCCGCACCGGCGAAACGCTCAGCGACGGCGTGCGCAAGATGCGCGAGATCCACGCGCTATTCGCCGACGTCAAAGTCAGCGACCGTTCGCTGATCTGGAACTCGGACCTGATCGAGACCTACGAGCTGTCCAACCTGCTCAGCCAGGCCCTGGCCACCATCGTCTCGGCCGAGAACCGCACCGAGTCGCGCGGCGCGCACGCCCGCGAGGACTTCCCCACGCGCAACGACGCCGAGTGGCAGAAGCACACCCTGTGCTATGTCGACGAAAAGGGTACGACCAGCATCGACTACCGTCCGGTGCACAACTACACCCTGACCGACGACGTGGCCTACGTGCCGCCCAAGGAACGCAAGTACTGATCGGAGTTCCGGGCGCGCGCCCGTCGCGCGCCGGCAATCCAAACCCTTCAGTACCGCCGCCAGCCCAGAGATCGCCAGCATGGCTCAGTTCGCACTACCGAAAAATTCGCAGATCCAGAAGGGCCGCCATTGGCCGACGCCCGGCGCCAAGCAGCCGCGCACCTTCAAGGTCTATCGCTGGAACCCCGACGACGGCATGAACCCGCGAGTGGACACCTATGAGGTGGACCTGGCGACTTGCGGTCCGATGGTTCTGGACGCGTTGATCAAGATCAAGAACGAGATCGACCCGACCCTCACCTTCCGCCGCTCCTGCCGCGAAGGCATTTGCGGTTCGTGCGCGATGAACATCGACGGCACCAACACCCTGGCCTGCACCCGCGCCATCGCCGATTGCGGCGACGCCAAGAGCGACGTGCCGGTGTATCCGCTGCCGAGCATGGGCGTGGTCAAGGATCTGGTTCCGGATCTGACCCACTTCTACGCGCAGTACGCCTCGATCCGTCCGTGGCTGCGCACCCAGAGCGCGACCCCGTCCGACCGCGAGCGCCTGCAATCGCCGCAGGACCGCAAGAAGCTCGACGGCCTGTACGAATGCATCCTGTGCGCGTGCTGCTCGACCAGCTGCCCGAGCTACTGGTGGAACGGCGACCGTTACCTGGGCCCGGCGATCCTGTTGCAGGCCTACCGCTGGATCATCGACTCGCGCGATGAAGACACCGGCGCGCGCCTGGACGATCTGGAAGACCCGTTCAAGCTCTACCGCTGCCACACCATCATGAACTGCGCCCGCACCTGCCCGAAGGGTTTGAACCCGGCGCAGGCGATCGGCGAGATCAAGAAGCTGATGTTGGCCCGCCGGGTCTGATCGCTGAATCCGGCCGGTTCCGACCGCCTCGACGCCGCCGCCCGGACGATCCGGCGGCGGCGTTTTCGCGAGCGGGCCTTGGCCGTTGGTGCGATGCCATCCGGGGCGCGGGTAAGGGACGATAGGGCGAGGCTTTAACGCCCGTCATCCCCGCGAAGGCGGGGATCCAGGGCTTTATCGCGACAGGACTCTGAAGTCTCTGCGGCCCGGCCACGGCGCAAGCGCCGTGGCGTTCACGAATGCGCGAGCCAGTGGCTCGCAAGCGGCATCCGTTCACCCCCGCCTTCGCGGGGATGACGGGCGAAGAGCGAATACGCGCAAATCACACAGCAGCGAGGCGACCGAATGGATACGAAAGCGATCTTCTTCCCCGCATTGGCGATGGCCGCGTTGACCTGCATCGTATGGCTGCGCATGTTCCATGTGCGCATCGGCCAGATGCGCCGCGACCGCATCCACCCGCAGGCGGTCGCCACTTCCGCGCAAGCGATCACCCGCTTGACCGAATCGACCGCGGCCGACAACTTCCGCAACCTGTTCGAGCTGCCGGTGCTGTTCTACCTGGCGCTGTGCGTGGCGGCGTTCAACGGCTTCACCGATGCGCTCACCTTGACCTTGGCCTGGGCGTTCGTGGCGATGCGCATCGCCCACAGCTACATCCAATGCACGTACAACAAAGTCATGCACCGTTTTTTCGCTTATGCCGCCGGCGGTTTGATGCTGTGGCTGTTGTGGATCCGTCTGGCCGTGGGTTTGTTCTGCGCATGATCGCTTCGACCAGCGGATTCGCGACGCTCCTGGGCGGCCTGCTGTGCGCCGGATCGGCGATGGCCGCCGATTCGTCGGCGCCAGCGGCCCCGCAGACCGAGGTGGCGCAAGCGCGCGACCTGCTCGAGACCATGCGATTCGAAAACCTGATGCGGCGGATGCTGCTGCTGATCAACGAGCAGCCCGTTGCCGGGGAACCGCGCGAGGCCGGCGACGCCGCCTTGCTGCAGCGCTGGCTCGCGGCGACGCCGATGCAGGCGATTTCCGCGCAGGCCGCGCAGCGGCTGGCCGGGCAATTCGACCGCGCCCAGATCGCCGAAGGTTTGGCGTATTTCCGCAGTCCCGCCGGCCAGACCGAGTTGAGCTGCGTGCACGACGCGCCCGGAACGCCGCTGGTCGGCGAATGCATCCGCGAACGCGGCGGCGAAGCGCAATGGCAGGCGCATCAGGCTTTCGCCGCGGGCGACTTGCAGGGCAAGCTCGGCGACGCCCTGGGCGATTCGTTCGGACCGGAATTGTTCGCCGCCGCGGCGACGGCATTGAACCGCGACGCCGCGCTCAAACGCGAGGTCGACGGCTATTGCGCGCGCCGTCCGAGCGGCTTGTGCGCGATGATCGCTTCGGCGCAAACATCGGAGAGCGCACCGTGAACGAAGAACTGTCCGCCGCCGAGCGCGACGAACTCGAACTGCGGCGCCTGCGCTGGCGTTGCCGGCGCGGCATGCGCGAGTTGGATCAGTTGCTCGGGCGCTATCTCGACCGCGAATGGAGGCAGGCTTCCGAAGCCCAGCGCGGGGTTTTCCTACGGTTGCTGGAAACCGAGGACGATAAGCTCTGGCACTGGTTCATGGGCCACGAGGACGCCCACGATGCGCAGTTGCGAGAACTCGTCGGCTTCATCCGCCAACTGCCGCCCTGAGCGGTCGGTAAGCGCGCTTGGCGCCAAGCCCGCGCCGGCGACGGGCGCATGCCGTTTGCGCTGGCGGCCTTCGCGGCTGCTGTGCGCGGGATTGATCGTACTGGCGGCGCTGGCGGCCTTCTCGGTATTGGCCAGCGAGCTGCCCGCAGCCGCGGCCTGGCCGCTCGCGATCCTGACCCTGGGCCGGGGACTGTGGTCCGCCCGTCGTGAAGCCGTCCGCCCGGCGCGGTCGCTGACGATCTCCGGCGGCCGCGCCACCCTCGACGATATCCCGGTCTCGGACCTGCGCCTGCATTGGCGCGGCTGGCTGGCCCGGCTCGATGCCGTAGGCCCGGACGGCCGTCGCCTGCGCCTGTCGTGGTGGCCGGACACGCTCGACGCCGGCGGCCGCCGTGAACTACGGCTGGCCGTCGCGGTCTTAGAGCCTGCGCGTGGTCCGAGTTCGATGGCACCATGAGCGGCCTGGATTCGAGACTCAGATCGGCGATTGGCCCACGCGAAAACCGCCGGATCGAGCCCGCGACCAGAACCGACCCAACCGCCGACGCTTTCGCGAATCCTCCATTTCGAACCTAGAAGCCCGAATCCCTAGATGTTCAAACCCATTTCAGTAGCCATCGGCCTGCGCTATCTGCGCGCCAAACGCCGCAACGGCTTCATTTCGTTCATTTCGTTGGCCTCGATCGCCGGCATCGCCCTGGGCGTGACCGCGCTGATCACCACCCTGGCGGTGATGAGCGGTTTCCAGCGCGAAATCCGCGACCGCATGCTGCAGATGGCGGCGCACGCCACCGTCAGCGCCTACGGCGAGCCGCTGACCGAATGGCGGCTCGCGGTCGACAAGGCCATGGCCGACACCCGGGTGATCGGCGCCGCGCCGTACGTGGAAAAAGAGGCGCTGCTGTCGGCGACGCGGCAACAGCCGGCGATCATCCGCGGCGTGGTCCCGGCCGAAGAAGGCAAGGTGTCGGTGCTGGCCGACAAGATGGTCGAAGGCAAGCTCGATTCGCTCACGCCCGGCAGCTTCAACATCGTGCTGGGCAAGGAACTCGCGCTGTGGATGGGCGCGCAGGTCGGCGACGGCGTAGTGGTGATGCTCGCCGACGGCCGCAGCAGCCCGATGGGCACGCTGCCGCAGCTCAAGCGCTTCACCGTCAGCGGCATCTTCGAGGCCGGCTACAACGAGTTCGACAAGGGCCTGGCCGTCGTCAACATGAACGACATGCAGCGGGTGCTGCGCATGGGCGACGGCGTCACCGGCGTGCGCCTGAAGCTGCACGACATGGATCAGGCGGGCGAGGTGGCGCGCGATCTGGCGGTCAGCCTGGGCGGCCCGTATCGGGTCACCGACTGGAGCAGCGACAACGCCAACATGTTCCGCGCGCTGAAGATGGAAAAGACGGTGATGGCGATCCTGCTGTCGCTGATCATCGCGATGGGCGCGTTCAATCTGGTGTCCTCGCAGGTGATGTTGGTGACCGACAAGCAGGCCGACATCGCGATCCAGCGCACCCTCGGCCTCACCCCGATGAGCGTGATGCGGATCTTCGTGGTGCAGGGCACCTTGATCGGCATCATCGGCACGGTGCTCGGCGTGGTCGGCGGCATCGTGTTGACCTTGAACCTGGAGCATATCCTCAAGGCGATCGAAGCGGTGCTCGGCGTGCAGTTGCTGCCGGAAGACGTCTACTACATCACCGGCCTGCCGACTGATCTGCGCAGCGGCGACGTGATCGTGATCGCTTGCGTGGCTTTGGCGATGGCGTTCCTGGCCACCATTTATCCCGCCTGGCGCGCCGCGCGCACGGCACCGGCGGAGGCGCTGCGTTATGAGTGATATCCGTCAATCCGCCGCCGCCGCGCAGACCGGCGGCCCGGCCTCGTCCGAGATCGTGTTGTCGTGCCAGGGATTGGCGATGACCTATTCGGAAGGCAATCTGCACACGCCGGTGTTCGACGGCCTGGACCTGTCGGTCAAGCGCGGCGAAACCGTGGCCATCCTCGGCGCGTCCGGCGCCGGCAAGAGCACCTTGCTGCATTTGCTCGGCGGCCTGGACACGCCGACCGCGGGCGAGGTGTTCGTCGCCGGCCATCGGATGAACGATTTGCCGGATCGCTCGCGCGGGATTCTGCGCAATCAATCGCTGGGCTTCATCTATCAGTTCCATCACCTGTTGCCCGAGTTCACCGCGCTGGAAAACGTGATGCTGCCGATCCTGCTCAGCGGGCGCTCGGTACGCGCGCGCCGCCAGCGGTCCTGGGGCGGGGTGGTGCTCGGCATTCCGCGCTACGTTTTCTTCGATCTGCCCTGCGCGATGCTGCGCTCGGTCTCGGAAAGCGTGGACGCGCCGTCGGTGGCGCAGGCGCGCGAACGCGCCAAGGCCTTGCTGGAATCGGTCGGTTTGGGCCACCGCTTGCAGCACAAGCCCGGCGAGTTGTCCGGCGGCGAACGCCAACGCGCCGCGGTGGCGCGCGCGCTGATCAATCGCCCGGCCTGCGTGCTCGGCGATGAGCCCACCGGCAATCTGGACGAGAAAACCGCGGCGACGGTGTTCGAGCTGATGCTCGCGCTGAACCGCGAGCAGGGCACCAGCCTGGTGCTGGTAACCCACGACCGCCGCCTCGCGCGGCGCCTGGACCGAGTGCTGGAACTGCACGAGGGCAAGCTGCGGCAACTGGACGCCGCCGAGGTGTAGACATGCTCGATGCGGCAAGGACGCCGCCGTTCGGAAAACTAGCCGCGATCGCACTGTTGGCCGGCGTCTGCGCCGCGCTGGCCTTGCCGTGGCTGTGTCCGTGGCAGATGTCGGCGGCGATGCTGATCGCCGCCGGGTACGGGTGGTGGGGTTGGCCGCGATGGCGGCCGCTCGCCATCGCCGGGTTCGGGTTCGCGCTGGCCGGGTTGCATGCGGCCTACGCGTTGGACCTGCAGTTGCCCGCGGATTGGGAGAAACGCGACGTCGCCGTCAGCGGCCGCATCGTCGATCTGCCGGTGCACGAGGTGCGCCGAAGCCGGATCGAATTCCGCGTCGACGACGACATCTCGCAGCCGGCGCCGTTGCGCGGCGCGCTGCTGCGGCTGGCGTGGTACGACGACGACCCGCGCGCGCGTGGCGCACTTAAAGCCGGACAGCGCTGGCATTTCCAGGCGCGGGTGCGCGCGCCGCGAGGGCTGCGCAACCCCGGTGGCGCGGATGCCGAAAAGTACGCATTGATGCGGCGCCTGAGCGCCAACGGTTATCTGCGCAATCCCGAGCGCGCGCGTCTGCTGGCGCCCGCGCAAGGCTTGAGTGCGTGGCGCGAATCGATCAGCGACCGCATCGCCGCGGCGGTGCCTTCGCAAGGCTCGCGCTTCGTGCGCGCGCTGGCACTGGGCGATACCCGCGGGCTCAGCGATCGCGATTGGGAGGTGTTGCGGGCCGACGGTCTGACCCATCTGATTGCGATCTCCGGTTTCCATGTGGGGCTGGTCGCCGGTTTCTTCGCCTTGCTGGCGCGCGTTGGATGGTGGTTGGCGCCAACGTTGGGGCGGCGAATTCCGGCGGTGGTCGCCGCCTCGGCGGCGGCGATGCTCGGCGGTTTGCTGTACGCGGCCGCGGTGGGGTTCGCGCTGCCGACCTTACGCACCTGGCTGATGATCGCGGTGATCGCCGGCCTGCGGATTTTCAGGCGGCCGATGCACGGCGCCGACGCGCTGGCCCTGGCCGCGATCGCGATGCTGTCGGCCGATCCGCTGGCGCTGCTCGGCGCCGGTTTCTGGCTGAGCTTTCTGGGCGTGGCCTGGTTGCTGTGGTGCCTGCCCGGGAGCGGATCGCAACCGGGCGCAGAGCTCGCGCAGAGCTACTGGCGGCGACAACTGCAGGGCTTCGTCTCGGCCCAGGGTGTGGCCAGCCTGGGCTTGCTGCCGGTGTGTGCGGCCTTGTTCGGACAGGCCTCGTTGGCTGGGCCGCTGGCGAACCTGATTGCGGTGCCGTGGTGGAGTTTGCTGGTGATCCCGCTGTCCCTGTTGGGAACCGGTTTGGAAGCCGTGCATGCCGGCGCCGGCGAGTTCGCCTGGCGCTGGGCCGCGGCGTGTTTCGAGCCGGGCTGGCCGGCCTTCGTCGCCTTGGCCGATAGCCCGCTGGCGCTGTGGTGGTTGCCGGAAGCGTCGTGGTTCGCCTTGCCGTTGGCGCTGATTGGCGCGTTCTGGCTGCTGCTGCCGCGCGGGACGCCGGGCAAGGCCTTGGCGGCGCTGCTGTGGCTGCCGCTGCTGTGGCCGGAGCGGCGTCTGCCGGCGCCGGGCGAGGCAGAACTGGTGGTGATCGACGTGGGGCAGGGCTTGTCGGTGCTGGTGCGTACCGCCCGCCACAGCCTGTTGTTCGATGCCGGTCCGGCGGTGCGCGACGGCTTCGATGCCGGCGAGCGCGCGGTGGTGCCGGCGCTGCATGCCTTGGGCGTGCGGCGCTTGGATCGGGTGGTGATCAGCCACGGCGACAACGACCATGCCGGCGGCATGGCCGCGGTGCTGCGGCGATTTCCAACGTCGCCGCCGTTCGCGCCGGCCGACGTGGACGGCGAGGCGGTGCACGGCATGCGCACGCGTCCTTGTCAGGCCGGCGCCGGCTGGGAATGGGACGGCGTGCGCCTGCGTTTCCTGCACCCGCCCAAGCACTTTCCGTATTTGAAGAACGAATCCAGCTGCGTGCTGCGGATCGACACCAGGCACGGCAGCGCCTTGCTCACCGGCGACATCGGCGAGGTGGTGGAGCGCGATCTGGTCCGCCGCGCGGCCGAGTCGGCCGACGCTTCCTTGCGCGCCGATGTGGTCCTGGTGGCTCATCACGGCAGTGGTGGTTCCTCCGATCCGGCCTTCGTGCGCGCCACCGGCGCCCGCCACGCGCTGATCTCCAGCGGCCACGGCAACCGCTTCGGCCACCCGCGCGCGGACGTGCTCGAACGCTGGCGCGGCGCCGGTGCGCGGCCGTCCGATACCGCCGCCGACGGGGCTCTGCGGGTAGGTCTGCGCGCCGGCGGGATCGGCCTGGAAACGCGACGCCAGACACACCCGCGTCTGTGGGATGCGACCCGGCGCGCGGGCCCTGGGCTATCCTATCGGCCGGATTGAAGTCGGCCACGGGCCGGAGGTTCGCGAGTGCTGGAACTGGTGAAGGCCGGCGGTTGGCCGATGATTCCGCTGTTGATCCTGTCGGCGGTGGCCCTGGCGATCATCATCGAGCGGCTGTGGACCCTGCGCCGACGGGCGGTGCTGCCGCCGCGTCTGGGCCAGGAAGTGCGCGCCTGGGCCGCCAGCGGCAAGCTCGATCCGGCCCACATCGAATCGCTGCGCGCGACCGCGCCGCTGGGCGCGCTGCTGGCCGCGGCGCTGGACGTGCGCCAGCGCCCGCGCGAGGAAATCCGCGAGCGCATCGAAGACGTGGGCCGGCATCTGGTCCATCGCATGGAGCGTTACCTGAATACGCTGGGCACCATTTCCGCCGCCGGCCCCTTGCTGGGCCTGTTCGGCACGGTGGTCGGCATGATCCAGATGTTCATGGTCATCAACGACCACGGCATCGGCGACGTCAACCAGCTCGCTGGCGGCATCGGCAAGGCGCTGGTGTGCACCGCCACCGGCATGATCGTGGCGATCCCGGCGCTGATCGCCCACCGCTGGTTCCGCGGCCGCATCGCCGAGTACATCGTGGCGATGGAGCACGAGGCCATCGCCCTGGTCGACGTGCTGACCCCGGGCACCGCCGAATCGCGCCAGACCGAAGCGGCGCGCGCGCCGGTGCGTCTGGCCGGCGGCCAGGCCGGCTGAGGTCGCCGCAATGCGTATTCGCGACCATCGCGCCGACGACGAACCCGAGATCAACCTGGTCCCGTTGATCGACGTGATTCTGGTGCTGATCATTTTCTTCGTGGTCACCGCCACCTTCGACGCGCGCTCGGTGCTCAAGCTGGAACTGCCGCGCGCCACCGGCGAGCCCTCGGGCGACGCCAGCAAGGCGCTGATCGTGCTGGTCAACGCCGAAGGCCGTTACTTCGTCGGCGACCGCGAGGTGCTGCGCGACGATCTGGAATCGCTCAAGAGCACCATCGCCGAGGTCGCCGGCAACGACCGCGACCGCACCGTGATGCTGCGCGCCGATGCGCGCACGCCGTACCAGGCCGTGGTCACCGTGTACGACGCGCTCGGCCAATTGGGTTTCCGTCGGATCATGAGCGCGACCGCGCCGCCGCAGAACGCGGCTAAGCCCGTCGCGGAGTCGGCGCGGTGACGCAGGCCGAAACCGATTCGTCCTGGCGGGTCTATCGCCGGCTGCTCCGATTCGCCAGGCCGTACCGCCGCCTGCTGTGGCTGGCGGGCATCGGCATGTTGATCGAAGCCGCTGCCGGCGCCGGGTTCACCAAGTTGATGGAACCGATCATCAACCAGACCTTCATCGCCAAGAACCAAAGCGTGGCGATCTGGCTGCCGCTGACCATCGTCGCCCTGTTCGTCCTGCGCGGCATCGCCGGCTATGTCACCGATTACTACATGGCCAAGTCCGGCCGCGGCGTCGCCCGCGATCTGCGCGTGCAGGTGCTCGGCAAGTACCTGCGCATGCCCGGCTCGCGCTTCGACACCGAGCCGGTGCCGTCGATGCTGGTGCGCCTGGGTTCGGACAGCGATCAAGTCGCGCAGGCCTCGGTCGACGCGCTCAAGGTCATGGTGCAGCAATCGACCCAGGCCCTGGGTTTGCTCGCGGTGATGATCTCGACCAGCTGGCAGGTGACTTTGGCGGTGCTGGTGGTCGCGCCGCCGCTGGCCTGGGTCATGGACAAGGTCGGGCGCCGCTATCGGCGGATCAGCCATCGCATCCAGGAAAGCGGCGCGCAGTTGTTGCTGGCCGCCGATCAGTCCTTGTCCAACCAGCAGGAAGTGAAGGTCTACGGCGCTCAGCAATCCGAGCTGGCCCGTTACGCCGCGGTCGCCGATCACTATCTCAAGCTCAGCCTCAAGGTCGAATCCACCCGCAGCATCGCCTCGGCGTTGGTGCAGTTGATGGGCTCGGTCGGCCTGGCGGTGTTGCTGCTGGTGGCCGGTTACGAAGCCTTCAACGGGCGCTTGAGCGCAGGCGGCTTCGTTGCGTTGATGCTGTCGATGATGGCGATGATCCCCAACCTGCGCCAGCTCACCAACGTGCAGAACATGCTCCAGCGCGGCGTCGCCTCGGCCGAGCGTTTGTTCGACGTGCTCGACGCGGTCGAAGAACCCGATAGCGGCACCCGCGAACTCACGCGCAGCCAGGGCCAGATCGAATTCCGCGCGGTCACCGCGCGCTATCCCGGGCAGACCTCGCCGGCGCTGTCGGATATCAGTTTCATCGCCCGGCCGGGCACGGTCACCGCCATCGTCGGCCGGTCCGGCAGCGGCAAGTCGACCCTGATCAAGCTGATTCCGCGTTTCTACGACCCCGAATCCGGCCAGGTGCTGCTCGACGGCCACCCGGTGCAGGACTACAAACTGGCCGATCTGCGCCGTCAGATCGCGTTGGTCGGCCAGCAGGTGATGCTGTTCGACGGCACCATCGCGGCCAATATCGCCTTTGGCGAAATGCAGGACGCCGACGACGCCGCGCTGGATCGGGCGATGCGCGGCGCCAACGCCGCCGAGTTCATCGACCGCTTGCCCGAAGGCGCGCAGACCTCGGTCGGGGCCAAGGGCGGCAAGCTGTCCGGCGGCCAGCGTCAGCGTCTGGCGATCGCGCGGGCGATGCTCAAGGACGCGCCGATCCTGATTCTCGACGAAGCCACCGCCGCGCTGGACACCGAATCCGAGCGTCTGGTCCAGGACGCGCTGGAACGGCTCATGCCGGACCGCACCACCTTGGTCATCGCCCATCGTCTGTCGACGATCGAACACGCCGACCAGGTGTTGGTGATGGATCAGGGCCGGATCGTCGAACGCGGCTCGCACGCCGAACTGCTCGCCCAGGGCGGGTTGTACGCGCATCTGCACCGCATGCAGTTCCGCGAAGCCGAATGACCGATATCCGCCGCGCCCCGATGCCGCCCTCGCGCGTTCGCGCCGCGCAGTCTTGTCCGCTCGCGAGCGTGCGCCGATGAGCGCGGACAACCGCAACGGCGTGCCCGCGTACTGGTACGACGACAGCGCCGTGCCCGCGCACGCGCGGCTGTTGTCCGGCGTCTACGCCGCGGTCACCGGTTTGCGCCGCGCGCTGTACCGCAAGGGCTACAAGCGCCGCATCCATCCCGGCGCGCCGGTGATCGTGGTCGGCAACATCACCGCCGGCGGTGCCGGCAAGACGCCGCTGACCATCGCCCTGGTCCAGCGGCTCAAGCAGGAAGGCTGGAATCCCGGGGTCGCCAGCCGCGGTTACGGCCGCGACGACATCGCCACGCCGCTGTGGATCGAACGCGACACCGATCCGCGCCTGGGCGGCGACGAACCGGTGCTGATCGCGCGCCGCACCGGGGTCAAGCTGCGCGCCGACCGCGACCGCGCCGCCGCGGCCAAGGCTCTGGCCGCGGCCGGCTGCGACATCGTGATCTGCGACGACGGCTTGCAGCATTACCGCCTGGCGCGCGACATCGAGATCGAAGTGGTCGACGGCCGCCGCCGTTACGGCAACGGCCAGTTGCTGCCGGCCGGCCCCTTGCGCGAACCGCCCGAGCGCGCGGCCTTGTGCGATTTCCGCGTGGTCAACCTGGCGCAATCGGCCACGGCCGATCCGGCCGCGAGCGCCGGCTTCGGCGAGTGGCCGATGCGGCTGATCGCCGATCAGGCCCAGCCCTTGCTCGGCGCGCGCCCGCTCAAACTGGAAGCCTTCGCCGGCCAGCGCGTGCACGCGGTCGCCGGCATCGGCGATCCGGAACGCTATTTCTCCATGCTGCGCGGCCTCGGCATCGCGGTGGTGCCGCATGCGTTTCCCGATCACCACCGTTACGTCGAATCCGATTTCGCCTTCGGCAGCAAACTGCCGGTGCTGATGACCGAGAAAGACGCGGTCAAGATTCCGCTGAGCGGCGAGGGCGCCTTCGCCACCGACGCGTACTACAGCGTGCCGGTGCGGGCCGAATTGCCGGAAGCGTTCTGGGTGTCGCTGGCGGAAAAGCTGCGTTTGCTTTAGTCGGCCGGCCGATCCGGCCTCTTCGGCGTTGCTCGAAGCGGGCTCTCGCGCTGAAGCGATCGGATCCCGCGCGGCGACACGATCATGGGATCAACGCGCCCGTGTGCGGCTGGTACAGCTCGAACGCCAACCGGCGTTGCTTGAAGGGCAGGTCGTACAGCCGCAGATAGTTCATGTCCTTGCGGTTCTTGGCGCGCGAGACGCATAGCCCGGTGGTCAGGAACAGGTAGTCGTCGCTGCGGATGTACACGGCCGGATCGCCTACCCGCAGCAGATCCAGCAGACGCATGCGGTCGCCGTTGCAGGCCATGCCGCCGAGCGACGACCGCGGCGAGTCGCCGCGCAGATTGATGCACACCAGGCGGTCGTTCTCGAAGGTCAGATCGAACAGGTCCATGGTCTGGTCGCGGCCGCGGATTTCCACGATCTGGCCGCGATAGAACGCCCGCTCTTGCGCTTCGTCGAAGATGTCGTCCTGTTCGGGAAAGCAGAGGCTGTCGGGCGGGCCGAGAATCGCGCCGACCTGGACTTGCGACATCCCCAGCCGCAACGGTCCCACGCCGATCAACGGTTGGATTTCGATCATCGGTAGCGCTCTTTGCGATGCCTGGGCCGGCCGCCATGTTTTCATGGCGCGCAGCAAGGAGATAGGCTCAACGAAGGTGGCCTTGGCGTGCGGCATCGGCGCGGCGATCGCAGGCGCATCGCGGTGTGTGCGGCGCCGGCCCAGTCCCGCGCGATCACACATCGTCCGCCCGACGATCTGAGATGATGCACGCTCGCCCGATCTTCGCCGCGGGCCGCCTTATCCGGAGCCGAACATGAGCCAAGACTTCGTCGTCGCCATTCCCGCCCGCTATGCCGCCTCGCGGCTGCCCGGCAAACCGTTGCGCGAGCTGGCCGGCGAACCGCTGGTGCTGCACGTGGCCCGGCGCGCGTTGGCGGCCGGCGCACGCGAAGTCTGGGTCGCGGCCGACGACGAACGCATCGCCCAAGCGCTCAAGGACAGCGGAGTTCAGGTGGCGATGACCTCGACCGAACACGCGTCCGGCACCGACCGTCTGGCCGAATGCGCCGACCTGGCCGGTTGGCGCGACGACACGGTGGTGGTGAACCTGCAGGGCGACGAACCGTTCGCGCCGGCCGCCGGCATCCTCGCCACCGCCCAGACCTTGCGCGACAGCGGCGCGGAGATGTCGACGCTGGCCGCGCCGGTGACCGAGGTCGACGTCTTGTTCGACCCCAACGCGGTCAAGCTGGTGCGCGCGGGCAACGGCGATGCGCTGTACTTCAGCCGCGCGCCGATCCCGTGGCCGCGCGACGCCTTCGCCAAGGACCGCGAGCGCATGCCCGGCGGCGGCGAGTGGCTGCGGCATATCGGCATTTACGGCTACCGCGCCGGCTTCCTGCGCAAGTTCGCCAAGATGCGGCCGGGGCGTCTGGAACAGATCGAAGCGCTGGAACAATTGCGCGCGCTGGAAGCCGGTTACCGCATCGCGGTCGGCATCACCCCGGAGCCGTTTCCGCCCGGCGTGGACACGCCCGAGGATTTGCTGCGCGCCGAAGCGCATCTGGCGCGCGAGCGGCAGAACGCGGCGGACGCGTCCGGCGGCGAGGGCGCCTGAGCCATGCGCCTGCTGGTGGTGTGCCTGGGCAACATCTGCCGCTCGCCGGTGGCCGAGGGCGTGCTGCGCGCGCGCATCGCCGCTTCGACGGTGGCGGGGCGGGTGGAACTGGATTCGGCCGGCACCGGCGACTGGCATATCGGCGAGCCGCCGGATAAGCGTTCGATCGCCAATGCCGCCGAACACGGGATCGATATTTCCGGGTTGCGCGCGCGGCAGTTGGCGGCAGCGGACTATCGCGAGTTCGATTGGTTGCTGTGCGCCGACCGGGCCAATTTGCGCGACGTGCGCGCGCGTGCGCCCAAGGGCGCGACGGCGCGAAGCGCGTTGCTGCTGGATTGGTGCGGCACGGTGACCGATGGCGAAGTGCCCGATCCGTACACCGGCGGGCCGGCTCAGTTCGAGCATGTGTTTCAGTTGCTCGACCGCGCCGCGGATGGGGCGATCGCGCGGTTGCGCGAAGAGTTGCGGGTGCGTTGAGGCGGCGTTGAGGGGTTGGGCCTGGTTGCGGCGCTTACTCCGCCCGCACCCCGGCCCGAACGCATAGCGTTCGGGCGTTCGGTGCCGCGCGAGCCGGTGGCTCGCAAGCGCGGCCCCTCACCCCGCTTGCGGGAGAGGGGTTGGGGTGAGGGTAGCCCCCGCCATCGCACCCCCACACCTTGCACTCCCGCATAATCGACCCAATCCATTCCCCGTCCCGATCCGCCGCCGGCTCCCGAGCCCAAACGCCGCCCCCGATGCCCCAGACCGCGACGCCCGCTACCGCGCCAGCCCGCCTCGACCGCCGTCGCCCACGCGCCGCGGCGAGGACGCCGCGCGCATGAGCGCCGCCCAGCCCGCGCCGTTCGACGGCAAAGCCTTCGTCAAACACCTCAGCACCGCGCCGGGCGTGTACCGGATGATCGGCGCCGACGACGGCGTGCTCTACGTCGGCAAGGCCGGCGCGCTCAAGAACCGCGTTTCCAGTTACTTCAACGCCACGCCCAAGTCGGCGCGGATCATGTCGATGCTGGCCCAGACCGCGCGCATGGAGGTCACGGTCACCCGCACCGAGGCCGAGGCGCTGATCCTGGAAAACCAGCTGATCAAGTCGCTCAAGCCGCGCTACAACGTGCTGCTGCGCGACGACAAAAGCTATCCCTACGTGCTGATGACCACCGAGGCCTGGCCGCGCATCGCCATGCACCGCGGCCCGCGCGCGATCGCCGGACGTTATTTCGGCCCGTATGCCAGCGTCGGCGCGGTCCGCGACACGCTCAATCTGATGCACAAGCTGTTCCGTCTGCGCAGCTGCGAGGACAGCGTGTTCCGCAACCGCTCGCGGCCGTGCCTGCAGCATCAGATCGGCCGCTGCAGCGCGCCCTGCGTCGGCCTGGTGCCGGCGCGCGACTACGCCGAGAGCGTGCGCCGCTCCGGCTTGTTCCTGGAAGGCCGCAGCGATGAGCTCACCGACGAACTCGGCCGCGACATGGAAGCGGCCAGCGTGCGCCTGGATTTCGAGGACGCCGCGCGCATCCGCGATCTGATCGCCGGCATCCGCAGCCTGCAGGCGCGCCAGTACGTCGACGGCCGCGCCGCCGATCTGGACGTGCTGGCCTTGGCGATGCACGGCGTCAACGCCTGCGTGCTGCTGCTGGCGTTCCGCGACGGCCGCAACCTGGGCACCCGCGCGTTCTTCCCGCAAACCCGCGGCAGCGACAACCCCGAGGAAGTGCTGACCGCGTTCATTTCCCAGTACTACGGCGAACAAACCCCGCCGGGCGAAATCGTGCTCGACCGCGATCTGCCCGACCGCGAACTGTTCGAGCAGGCCTTCTCCGCCTCCGGCGAGCGGCGGGTGCAGATCAAGACCAACGTGCGCGGCGAGCGCGCCGGTTATGTCGACATGGCCCGGCGCAACGCCGAGCTGGCCCTGGCCACCGAACTGACCAGCCATTCCGCCCAACTGGCCCGCGCCGAAGCGCTGCGCGACTTGCTGAAGATGCCGGCGCTGCCGCAACGGATCGAATGCTTCGACATCAGCCACACCATGGGCGAGGCCACCGTCGCCTCGTGCGTGGTGTTCGACGCGCAAGGGCCGGTGCGCGGCCAGTACCGCCGCTACAACATCGCCGGCATCACCGAGGGCGACGACTACGCGGCGATGAATCAGGCGATCGGCCGGCGTTTCCGCCGCGCGGTGGAGGAAAACGGGGTGCTGCCCGACATCCTGCTGATCGACGGCGGCGCCGGGCAGGTGGCGCAGGCGCGCGCGGCGCTGGAGGAGCTCGGGGTCGAAGGCCTGATCCTGGTCGGCGTCGCCAAGGGCCCGGCCCGGCGCCCCGGCGACGAGGAACTGCTGCTGCCCGACGGCCGCACCGTGCGCCCCGGCGCCGAGTCGCCGGCGCTGCAGCTGGTCCAGCAGGTTCGCGACGAGGCGCACCGTTTCGCCATCACCGGCCATCGGGGGCGTCGTCAGAAGGTGCGCAACAGCAGTAGGCTGGAAGACATTCCCGGCATCGGCCCGCGCCGACGCGCTAATCTGTTGCGGCATTTCGGCGGTCTGGGCGGTCTGAAGGCCGCCGGGATCGAGGAAATCTCCCGGGTCGAGGGCGTCAACGAAGCCTTGGCCGAGCGCATCTACGCCGCCCTGCACGGGCTGGACGCGCCGGCCGAAGCCTCCGCACCGCCCGCGCCGGGCGCAGTCCCCAAGGCCGCGGCCGCGGGCAGCAAGACCCAACGCAGTAAACCCGCCGACGCCGCCGAGGCGGCGCCGGACCGCAAGCGGAGCGAAGGATGAAGTTGACCATACCCACCATGTTGACCCTGGCCCGGATCGTGCTGATCCCGGTGCTGGTGGTGGTGTTCTTCCTCGACTATCCGTGGACCAATTTCGCGGCCGCGTTCATCTTCGCGTTCGCTTCGATCACCGACTGGCTCGATGGCTGGATCGCCCGCCGTTACAACCAGTACTCGGCGTTCGGCGCGTTCCTGGATCCGGTCGCCGACAAGCTGATGGTCGCGGTGGCGCTGCTGTTGATCGTGCAGAAGCATCCGACCGTGTGGATGACCTTGTGGGCGGCGGTCATCGTCGGCCGCGAAATCGCGGTGTCGGCGCTGCGCGAATGGATGGCCGAACTCGGCCAGCGCGCGGCGGTGAAGGTGGCGGCGATCGGCAAGATCAAAACCATCGTGCAGATGGTCGCGCTGGTGTGTCTGCTGTATCAGGAAGACATCCTGGGCTTGCCGGTGTTCAAGATCGGCGAGTGGATGTTGGCCGCCGCCGCGCTGCTGACGTTGTGGTCGGGGCTGGCCTATTTGCGCGCGGCATGGCCTATAATGCGCGCCGATACGAACAAGCCTTCGGCCTGACCGGCAACGGAACGGCCGATGCGGACCGGGCCCGAACGGGCAGGGGACGCAACGCAACCAGTCGCTGCGGACCTTATGGGACGGGCTTGTCGGGCGGTTCGGACGCGGGCCGCAAGGCGCCGGGGCGTGAAGAAACTAGTTGACAGTTTTCTTTCGATGCCTAAAATATCGGTTCTTCCGCGGGAATAGCTCAGTTGGTAGAGCACTACCTTGCCAAGGTAGATGTCGCGAGTTCGAGTCTCGTTTCCCGCTCCAGATTCGAGAAGATGCCGGCAACGGAATCTTCCTTGAAACTAAACCCCCTCGCGGGGTTTTGTTTTTTAGAAAACGAATGCAGGCGATCCAAAAAATTGCTGGCGTTCTCGGTAACAGGCTGTATGTTGTAGGCAACACGTGTCGACGTCACCGGCCGGGTGGCAGAGTGGTTATGCAGCGGACTGCAAATCCGCGTACGCCGGTTCAATTCCGACCTCGGCCTCCAATTCGAATCGGCGCACCCCTTCGGGACGTTCGTCGCTTCAGAAGAGTTTTAGATAAAAGTTTCTGCGGGAATAGCTCAGTTGGTAGAGCACTACCTTGCCAAGGTAGATGTCGCGAGTTCGAGTCTCGTTTCCCGCTCCAATCCGATTTCGCGATTCAGGCACCGGCCGGATCGCGCTAATCCAAACAAGGGCCTTGCGGCCCTTTTTTGTTGCCCGAAGCATTCGCCCATCCGGTCCGCGCCGCCTTGCGGGCGCATCGCAGGCAGGCCACGCCAGCGCCTGGCGTCGTCCGAGCGGGCTGTGGCCCCCCAGTCTGAGGACGCAAGCACCTTTACGAGCTTCACCCGCGCTTAGGCGATACTTGGCCGGTCCAGGAAGGGCCGCGCCGGCTCGGCCGCACACGGAGGTCCGATATGCCGATCGCTAACGAGCAACTGAAAACCTACGCGTTCTTGCGCGAGATGCAGAACGACGCGTACTTCCCGCCGCATCTGGTGGCCAAGGGGCAGCAGATCCTGATCGGACTGTGCGAGGCGATCGAAGACCAGCGTCCGGCCGATCTGGATGCCTTGTATCGCTTGACCCACGCAGCGACGGATCGCTTCAACGATCTGGCCGAAGAGTTCTACGAGCACGACAGCGAAATCGAAACCGCCGCGCGCGAAAGCATCGGCGGCGATTTCGCCTTGATCGCGCAGGCGTACGGGTTCCAGGCCGATATCGAGGAGTTGATCGCTACCCGCGATTGGTGAGTGGCGGCGATCGGCGGATACGGCGTCGTCCAGGAAAACATCGGCGGCTCGCCGAGCGCCCGGGCGCGCGCGGCGACGATCCCGACGCCGCATTCCGATCCGTTCGCCGCTTGCGCAGTCATTCTCCCGTCGGCGCGCATCCGCGCGCGCCGGACCCGCGACCGGAGTCGGCGGAAGGTTCGGACCGCGCATCCAGGACGACGCGCCCGCGGTCGTCCCGCCGCAGAGGAGCGAGCGACATCACCAGGCATCGATCCAGCACGCCATACAGATGAGGGAAAATCAGACCGCTGCGCGGCGAGGTCTCCCACCTGATTTTTTCGCCCGCGGCTTTCACGTTCACCGATGCGACGAACAGATCGGTGTTGCCGGAAAAATGCGAATCGGCGGTTCGATTCAATTGCTGCTCGGTCGAAAGATGGATGTAGCCATCGGCGGCATCCTGCTGCGAACCTTCGAATCGTCCGTCCGCCTCGAGCTTCTCCATCTGCGGGCGCGTCAATATCTTGTAAGCGACGTCTGGGGGCACGATGTCCTCTGCGGCTATTGCGTTTGGACCAAGGCCGGCGGCGAGCGCGAACGCCAACCATGAAATTCCCGCGGCATTTCGATTCACGACTTGTGCCCTGCGATGTGCGCGTGCGCTCGCTTCGGGGTTGGACGCTCGACGCGGCGGGCGCCTGCGGATACGGGTCTGGGGTCGCCGGCCTTCGCACATTCTGCAGAATGCATCCAGACATCCCGGCATTGACCTGTGGTGCCCGGAGCCGGACTCGAACCGGCACGGCCGCGAGGCCGGCGGATTTTAAGTCCGCTGCGTCTACCGATTTCGCCATCCGGGCAGGATGCGGTGACCGGGCTAGTTTAGCCTATTCGTTGCGCGGCACGTCCGCGGGCGGCGGTTCTGGCGCTGCCGGGCGGCGGGCCGCGACGCGGATGTTCGCTGCGCAGGCCGCGCGGTCACCACTCGACGAAATCCAGGTCGTGCCCATCCGGATCGCGGATCACCAGCAGATGGCCGCCCGGGTATTCGTACGGTCCCCAGCAGTGGCCCGGGGGCAGGTCTTCGCGTAAGCCCTCGCGCTCGGGAATGCGACCGCGGATGCGCTGGTACAGCGACATGACGTCGACGCCTTCGAATTCCAGGTGGCTGTCGGTCGCGGGCCGGTGATCGCGCTCGATCAGCTTCAACCACAAGCCATTGCCGATCGCCACGTGCTGCACCTTGGCGTCCGGGTCGCGGCGTTGCTGCGGCCGTGCCCAGAAGATGCGGTCGTAAAACTCGATCGATGCGCGCAGGTCGCGACAATGCAGTCTGAGGCTGGTTTGCATGGGCCGGGGCTCCGGAAGCGGCGGGCGATGGTGTCGCGGCCATCCTAGCCAAGCCGCCGGGTGGGTTCGAGCGCGCCTTCGCTGCGGCGGCCGCTGGGGCCGTCGGTCGCCGGTCTGCGCCGCGTGGGACCGAACCGGCCGATCGCAGCGCGGGCGATTCCGACATTCGGCCTACATCGGCGGGCGCATCCTGAGCGGCAGCTCGCGAGCCGTCGGCTCGCGCCATCGATTCCCGGACCGCCATGGATCCTCGCTCCAACGCATCGCGCTACAACCGCCTGGCCGTGCGTTTGTCCCAGATCGACGACCCCGAACGTTTGGCGCGGGCGATCGTCGCCGCCGCACGCGAGGCGACCTCGGCCGATACGACGCTCCCGCCAGCGGAGCGATCCGATGCGTCGAATCCAGACGACGGCGCTGCGATCCCGACGCGCGTACCGCCGAAAGTGTGAGCGGGCGAGTCGGGCGGTCCGTTTGCGCGCTGCGAATCGGATGAGCTTCAGAGCCATCGCCTTGTGCGCCGCGCGGGGCCGGTCGCGGGCGCCGAGTTGGTCGAAGCGGTCGATCCAGTAATTCTTCGCCGCGCTTGGGCGACGTCGATCGCCTGATCGACGTCGCCATCGATATCGGCGCGCGACGATCTTCCATTCAGCGGTGTCGTCGCGCCGCGCCATGACGGCGGCTGTCGACGAGATGGATCGCGCGGAAGACATCGGCGCGACGAAACCGGTTTCGATTCGCATGGCTTGCGCGCGCACTCGCGTTCGAACCTCGCTTGCAACGAGCCGGTCGGCAAACCGAAGGCCAAGCGCATTTCGGTTCAAACAACGTAGATCGGCCGCGGCTCCCTACAAAAAATCGCTGACCGTGAGCGATTCACGAAACGCGAAGCAGTTCGAAGCATGGCGCGGAAAATCGGGTGGGGTGGGTATCGGACGCTGCGTTTTAGTACTACGAAGTCGGGCCACGCCAACAATGCGCGTTGCAACTGATTCGTGCGCATCGGGATGAGAGGCGTCGTTCGATGGATACGACGATCAGCAATCCATACAGCCCGAGGAATTGACGCATGAACAATAAACGCAAACTCGTTCGCGGCGGAATCGCCACCGCTGTCGCGGCGGCGCTTGGAACCTTCGTTTACAGCAACCTGGCCCACGATGCGGGCGGTTCGACCGCCGCGGGCGCCGTGGCGAGCGTCGGCAACGCGGCCGATCCGGGCAACGACTCGGTGGCGCAGCGCGCACGCAAGCAATGGTTGGCCTCGGTCACTCCCGCCGCAGGCGTGGTGCCCGCGAGCCAGAGCGCCATCGCCGCCGCGGTCCGCGACAAGCGCAAGCTGATCCTGCAATCGGGTTTGTTCGATCCGGCCGATCCGCGCCAGAACGTGTCGAACGCCGGCGTGGCGGTATCGGATCGGTACGCGATCGTGCAGTTCCAGGAAGGCGCGAGCGATCAGCGCGCGGTGTTGCAAAACAGCGGCGCCGAGATTCTCGGCTACGTGCCCAACAACGCCTATCTGGTGCGCACCGAGAGCGGCGGGATCGGCGCGCTGCGGAAACTCCAGGGCGTTCGCTGGGCCGGCGGCTATCGTTCCGACATGAAGCTCGCGCCGGATCTGTTGCGGCAGGTGCAGGGCGGCGCCGCGGTCAAATTCGACAAGACTTCGCTGGTTGCGAGCCTGTTCGATCACGAGAACGCGCGCACCGCCGCGCAAGCGATTCAGTCGCGCCTGCCGGGGGCGAAACTGCTGCAGGTGTTCAACGATGCCGAGGCGCCGTCGGTGCGGCTGGAAGTGCCCGGCGCGCTGCTCGCCGAGGCGTTGTCGGCGCTCGGCCAGATCGATTCGGTGCAACAGATCAGCCGTCATGCCGGACCGCAGTTGCTCAACACCGCGACGATTCCGGTGCTGCAGAGCAACTATGCGCCACGCGCGGGAACCGCCGAGCCGGGCGAAGGACGGGTGACGGGCGCGACGCCGATCTGGGATCAGGGCATCGTCGGTTCGGGGCAGATCGTGGGCGTGATGGATTCTCCGATCGACAACGACGAAGCCTGGTTCACCTATCTGCGCGGCGCCGACGGCGGCGATCCGGCGGCGGCGATCACGCCGTACTCGGTTATCGCGCCGGCGGGCGACAATCAGCCGCTCGCGATCGGGCCGTTGTCGCCGGCCAACAAGCTGATCGGCGTGTGGGCGCCGAGCGTGCCCGAGTTCATGGGCTCGGCCCTCGCCAGCGAGCACGGCACCCACGTGTCGGGGATCATCGCCGGCGATTTGTCGGGCGAGTACGGCGAGAGCCTGTATTCGGCGTCCTTCCTCGGCCAGCCCGAGCACGACAGCGCCGACGGCAACGCGCCGCATGCGCAGTTGCTGTTCCAGGCATCCTCGTTCAAGGAGGGCGACGCCAACGAGGGCAGATTCCCCCATCAAAAGGTGCTCGATCAGGCCTACGCCGCCGGCGCGCGCGTGCACAACAACAGCTGGGGCGTGTTCCGCAACGGCTATGGCGTCTACGCGCGCGCGGCCGACATCTCGACGTATCGCAACGATCTGTTGGTCGTGCATGCCGCCGGAAACTTCGGCGACAACGGCGATCCCAGGTTCGCCTGCGATCAGGAACTTCGCGGCGGACGTTGCTGGAACAGCATCGGCGACATCAGCCTGGCCAAGAACATTCTGAGCGTGGCGGCCACCAAGCACGGCTCGTCGACCGAGATCGACAGCTACTCCAGCCGCGGTACTCCGGACGGGCGTTTTAAGCCGGATATCGCCGCGCCGGGCACGGACGTGGTTTCGGCGACCTGCGATTCTCCGTTCTTTTTGGGGCTGTGTCTGAATTCGTCGGGCGTGGCGCAAGCCGGCTATACGCCGAAGACCAAGGCGATGACGGGCACCTCGATGGCGGCGCCGGCGATTTCGGCGGTGGCCGCGCTGACGCGGCAGTACTTCACCGACGGCTTTTATCCCTCCGGCCAGCGCACGGTCGCCGATCGGCTGGCGCCGAGTTCGGCGGCGCTCAAGGCGGTGCTGCTCAACGGCACCCGGCCGGTCAAGGATCCGGCCAATGCCTCCAGCCCGATCAACAAGGGCGGCGCGGACTGGCCGATTCTGGGCGGCGGTTGGGGCCGTCCTTGGCTGGACTCGAACTTGTGGTTCCAGCGCACCACGCTCGGCGGCAACGACAACCGCCGTTTGCGCTTGTTCGAGCGCGACAACGCCAACGGCCTGCGCACCGATGAGCAGCACGAGTACGAGCTCGCCGCGCTGCGGGCGGGAGAGGAACTGCGGGTGACCCTGACCTGGATGGATCCGCCCACCACCGCCGGCGCGGCGGTCGCGCTGGTCAACGACCTGGATCTGGAAGTCGAAGGGCCGGACGGACGCGTGTACCGCGGCAACAGCCTGGTCAAGGGCGTGTCGAAGGAGTTCTGCACCCGCGAGCGCTACAACCAGATGCGCAATACGACCCAGCGCTGCCTGCAGGCCGGGCCCAACGACGCCGACGTGCTCAACAACGTCGAGCAGATCCGGCTGACCGCGCCGGTCGCCGGCCGTTACAAGCTGCGGGTCAAGGGGACTTACGTGCCCGGCGCCGGTGCCGATCTGGCCGGCAGCGACCGCCAGGGCTATGCGCTGGTGGCCTCCGGTGCGTTCGGCCCGGCGCAAGGCAAGGCGCAATTGGCCGCGCCGACCGCAGTGCGGGTGGCCAATCGGGTGGCGTTGCCGGCGCCGAGCGTGACCGTGCAGTTCGGCGCGGTCGCCAACGCCGCCGGCTACCAGCTCTATCGAATCGAAGGCGGCTGCAACGCGGAGACGACGGCGAAGGGGTATCGCCTGGTGGCGCATCAGTCGGCGGCCGCGGGTGGCGCCCTGACGTTGGTCGACAATCTGATCGACGACGGCAAGGGTTACGGCTATGTGGTGCGCGCTGTCGGTGGCGATGTCGAAGGGCGCGTGTCCGCATGCGTCGCGTCGGCATCGACGGCGGTGGTCGCCGCCGCGGCCGGCGCAACCTCCGAGGTCGCTTCGGCCCAGTAATCGACGTGGGTTCGCGGCGAGCCGAACGGCTCGCCGCTGGTTCGATATCGGTTCAATCGGCAGCTCCACGGAAGGAGCAAAAGGCGGAGCGGGGCGCATGCGTCCCGCTCCGCGTCGGCCGGGTCGAGTTGTTCTATTGCAACAACCGGGAATGCAACACGTGCGGGACGCGCTTGGAGCGGGGTTGGGGCCGGCTGTCGGCGAGCGCCGATGCGGGCGGCCGGGACGGCGGGGCTTGATGCGGCTGTGACATCTGTCCGTGGCAGCGGCGCGCATGGGCTTGTAACCTAGCGGACATCCCCGCATCGCCGTCGCGCCCCGAGCGCGCGGCGGCGCTTTTCCGCAAGCTTTTCCGGCAAGACTCCCGCGAGCACTGCGTTATGACCATCCTCGTCACCGGCAGCGCCGGCCACCTGGGCGAAGGCCTGATGCGGCGTTTGCGCGCACAGTCGCGGTCGGCGCGCGGGCTGGACATCAAGCCGTCGGCGTTCACCGATCTGGTCGGTTCCATCGCCGACCGCGAAGTCGTGGCCGAAGCCATGCGCGGTGTGCGCTGCGTGATCCATTCGGCCACCTTGCACAAGCCGCATGTGGCCACCCACAGCTATCGGCAATTCGTCGACACCAACATCGCCGGAACCCTGGCGCTGCTGGAAGCGGCCGTGGCCGAAGGCGTGGAGTGCTTCATTTTCACCAGCACCACCAGCGCGTTCGGCGCGGCGTTGACGCCGCGGCCGGGCGAGCCGGCGACCTGGATCACCGAGCAGGTCGCGCCGATTCCCAAGAATATTTACGGCACGACCAAGATCGCCGCCGAGGGCCTGTGCGAACTGTTCCAGCGCAAGCACGGTCTGCCGGTGCTGGTGCTGCGCACCTCGCGGTTCTTCCCCGAGGACGACGACGATGCCGCGGTGCGCAGCCGTTTCGACTCGGCCAACATGCAGGCCAATGAGCTGCTGTATCGCCGCGCCGATATCGACGATGTGGTGCAGGCGCACCTGTGCGCGATCGAGCGCGCGCCGGCGCTCGGTTTCGGCCGCTACATCGTCTCGGCGACCACGCCGTTCGCGCCGGAGGATCTGGCCGAACTCAGCCGCGATGCGGCGATGGTGGTCGAGCGGCTGTTCCCGCACTGCCGCGAGCTGTACGCGGCCAAAGGCTGGGCGCTGTTGCCGCAGCTGGATCGCGTTTATGTGAACCAGGCCGCCCGGCGCGACCTGCACTGGGAGCCGCGCTTCGGTTTCGGCTACGTCCTGGATTGTCTGCGCGCGGGCCTGGATTTCCGCAGCGAACTGGCCCATCAGGTCGGGATCAAGGGCTACCACGCGCAGCGCTTCCAGGACATGCCGTACCCGGTGTCCTGAACGCGGGCGCCGCGCCCGTCACGCTGGAACCCATCGTTTGCTGGCTAGAATGCGGGCGAAGCGATCGCGCGGCCGTCCGCGCCGATCGCGCCTCATTCGACGCCGCGGCCGCCGTGACCGGGCGCGCGCAACTTGGAGCGCAAGACCATGGATACCCATTCGCCGATTCGACGCTGCCGCCGCTACATACCGGCGCGCGCGGCATGAGCTGGATCGCGCTGATCTGCCTGGGCGCCAGCGACGGCGCGCGGGTGGAAAATCTGCTCGAAGCCGCGGCCCAACTGACCGCCGAAGCCGGCGCCGACTCGCTGCGCGGCGTGTCCGAGTTGTACGGCGACCGCCACCGCCCGTACCGCGGCGGCGCCACGGTCAACCTGATGCTGGCGCTGGAGTGGCGCGGCGCGACGCCGGCCGATGCCGCGCTGGAGCGGCGCTTCAAGCAACTGGAAGCCGAATTCGGCCGCGAACGCGATCCGCGCCGGCAGATGCCGGTGCCGCTGGACATCGACCTGGTCGGCCGCATCGACGGCGCGCCGCGCTGGCAGGCGCGCTACGACCCGGGCCGGCCGTATCTGTTCCACGGCTTGCGCCAGCTGCCGTTGCCGGCGTTGCAGGAACAACTGACCGCGCTCGCCGGCCAGCGCGGCTTCGATCCGGAACACAACGCCAGCGGTTTTTATTGCTTCGCCAGCGCCGCGTTCGTGCAGCGTTACCTGCGCGAGGCGGCCGACCGGCTGGCTTCGGCCTCGCAACGGGAGACCGGCTGATGCCGCCACGCACGACCTTGGTCACCGGCGCCTCGCGCCGGATCGGCCGCGCCATCGCCGAAGCCTGCCTACGCCGCGGCGATGCCGTGGTCGCGCACCGGCGCAGCGCCGACAGCGTGCCCGAGCCGTATTCGGCGCCGGTGCTGGAATGGTGCTGGGACATGAACCAGCCGCTGCCGGCGTTGCCGACGGCGCCGGTCACCGACGTGGTGCTCAGCGCTTCGTTGTTCGAACGCGGTTACGCCTGGGGCGCGCTCGGCGCGGCCGACGGCGGGCAGGCGCGCATCGAGGAAGAACGCGAGCGCTTGCAGCAGCACCTGCGGGTGAACCTGCTGGCGCCGTGGGAGCTGGTGGTGAGCCTGCACGCGCGGCATCCGTTGAACTCGGTGGTGATGCTGCTCGATACCTACCTGGACCGTTCCTTCCCCGGCCACAGCGCCTACCAGGTCAGCCGCGCCGCCGGCGCCGGCATGGTCCGCGCCCTGGCCGCCGAACTGAGCCCGTGCCGGGTCAACGCGGTCGCCCCGGGCACGGTGCTGCCGTCGGTGCGCGATCCGGCCGAACGCGCCGAACAGCAAGACGCGATCGCCGCGCGCACGGTGCTAGGCCGGATGGGTTCGGTCGACGACGTGGTCGACGCGGTGCTGTATCTGCGCGATGCGGCTTACATCACCGGCGAGGTTTTGCGGGTGGATGGCGGGCGCTTCAAGGTTTGAGCGTTGCGCGACGGTGTCGTTGTTCGCGCCGTGGTTTTGT
>NZ_JBAMDI010000082.1:0-51881 GCF_036961695.1 Pseudomonas sp. CGJS7
TCAAAGACGCGGCAGGATTTCCACATCCGGCAAATCCATCGCCGCCACCTCGTCTTCCAGAAACGCACTCAACCGCCGCAAACGCTCGCCACTCGGGCGAGTACGCGGCCATACCAGGTAGTAATCCATGCCGCTGGGCACCGCCGTCGGCCATGGCAGGCTCAAGCGCTTCTGCGCCACATCTTCGGCCACCATCAGCAGGTCGCCCATGGATATCCCGTAGCCACGCGCTGCGGCAATCATGCCTAGCTCCAGGGTATCGAACACCTGGCCGCCCTTGAGCGACACCTGGTCGCCAAGCCCCATACGCTCCAGCCATTCCCGCCAGTCACGCTTGTCCACCGTGGGGTGCAGCAGTTCGACAGAGGCCAGCCTGCACACATCCCAGGGCTCCTCGTCGAGCAGGTCCGGCGCGCCGACCGGGATCAGAAGCTCAGGGAACAGCTTGCGCACCTCCCACTCCGGCGGGAATACCCCGTCGCTGAGCAACACCGCGCAATCGAACGGCTCCTGGTTGAAATCCACATGGTCGACATCCATCCAGGCGCTGGTCAGCTGCACTTCATTGCCCGGCTGCAGATGCCGAAAGCGGCTAAGGCACGCCAGCAACCAGCGCATGGTCAGGGTCGAGGGGGCTTTCATGCGCAGTATGTCGTCTTCACCACACAAGGTTTCACAGGCCCGCTCAAACGCCGCGAAGCCCTCGCGCACGCCCGGCAGCAGTACCCGCCCCGCTTCGGTAAGTTGCAGGCTGCGGCCACTGCGCACGAACAGGCGACAGGCAAAATGCTCCTCCAGCGTACGGATATGCCGGCTGATGGCGCTTTGGGTGATGGACAGCTCTTCGCCTGCACGGGTGAAAGAACTTAGCCGCGCGGCAGCTTCGAATGCGCGCAAGGCATACAGCGGTGGTAGCTGGCGTGGCATGAGGCACCTGCAATATGGGCGTGTGGGGCAAATCCCCGAGAAACCTATATACATGAGTTCGACTCATGCCAACTATCGCATTTATCCTTTTGTGCAAAGTTGACCGAAGCCTCAGAATCGCCCTTCGTTGATCACCCCAGAATGAAGGACTGCCCCCATGCACGTCGCGCCCACCACAGAACTCAAGGCTTTGCTGCGCCTGGCCGGGCCGCTGATTGCCTCGCAGTTGGCGCACATGCTGATGGTGCTGACCGACACCCTGATGATGGCCCGCATCAGCCCTCAGGCTTTGGCGGGTGGTGGCCTGGGGGCAGCCAGCTATTCGTTCGTATCGATCTTCTGCCTGGGCGTGATCGCCGCCGTCGGCACGTTGGTGGCCATTCGCAAGGGTGCCAACGACATCGAAGGCGCCACCCGACTGGCGCAGAACGGCCTGTGGCTGGCCTGGGCCTTGGCGCTGTTCGCTGCGCTGGTGCTGTGGAATCTTGAACCTGTGCTGCTGCTTTTCGGGCAGAAGCCCGAGAACGTGGCCTCGGCCGCCGAATTTCTCACCCTGCTGCCACTGGCCCTGCCCGGCTATCTGACCTTCATGGCCTTGCGTGGCTTCACCAGCGCGCTGGGCCGCTCGACCCCGGTGATGGTCATCAGTTTGTTCGGCACGGTGCTCAACTACCTGTTCAACGTGGCACTGATCGAAGGCATGTTCGGCCTGCCCAAGCTGGGCCTGATGGGTATCGGTCTGGTCACTGCAGTGGTGTCGATGGGCATGGCCATTGCCTTGGCGTTGTATATCCGCTGGCATCCGGCCTATACCGCCTACCCGCTGCGCAAGGGCCTGTCACGCCCATCACTGGCGGCCCTGCGCGAGCTGTGGCGGCTGGGCCTGCCGATTGGCGGTACCTACATGGTGGAAGTGGGCCTGTTCGCCTTCGCCGCGCTGTGCATGGGCGTGCTGGGCAGCACCGAGCTGGCGGCGCACCAGATTGCCCTGCAGATCGTGTCCACGGCATTCATGGTGCCGACTGGCTTGTCCTATGCGGTGACCATGCGCGTCGGCCTGTACTACGGCGCTGGCAACCTGCTGGCGGCGCGCAGCGCCGGGCGGGTGGGCATCGGGTTTGGGGCCATGATCATGTTTGCCTTCGCCGCGCTGTTCCTGCTGCTGCCCGAAGCACTGGTAGGGCTGTTCATCGACCGTAATGACCCGGCCTTTGCCGCGATCTTCCAGGTGGCCGTGCAGTTGTTGATGGTGGCGGCGTGGTTCGAACTGTTCGACGGCATGCAGACGATTGCCATGGGCTCGATCCGTGGCCTGAAAGACGCCAAGACCACCTTCCTGATCGGGCTGGTGTGCTACTGGCTGGTGGGGGCGCCGAGCGCCTGGTTGTTCACCTTTACCCTGGGCGGTGGTGCAGTAGGGATCTGGTGGGGGCTGGCGCTGGGGCTGGCATGTGCGGCGGTGGCGCTGACGTTTGGCTTTGAGTGGCGGATGAAGCGGTTGTTGGGGAAGGCTTGGGCTGCCGGGAAGGCGACGGCTTCGGCCTGACGTGGGGGCCTCTTCGCGGGTAAACCCGCTCCTACAAGGGCCGCGCAATCCTGTAGGAGCGGGTTTACCCGCGAATACGGTGGTGGCGGCAACAGTGAACGTCTGGTGGAGATTGGCCAGCAGGCCCGGCCCATTCGCGGGTAAACCCGCTCCTACAGGACGGCCTCCAACTGGCGTCCGGGCGCCTGCAGCAAATACGCCATCAATTCCCCTATCGGTAGCGGTTTGCTGACCAGGAAGCCTTGCACCTGGTCGCAGCCAAACCCGCGCAACAACGCCAGCTGCTCTTCACTCTCCACACCCTCGGCCACCACCTCGAGGTTGAGGTTGTGCGCCAGGTTGATCATGGCGTGCACCAGCTTGCGGTTCTCTTCGCGCATTTCCATTTCCGCAACAAAGCTGCGGTCCACCTTGAGCAAGGTGATCGGCAGGCTGTTGAGGTGCACGAACGAAGAAAACCCGGTGCCGAAATCATCGAGCGAGAAGCGCACGCCCAGGCGGCCCAGCGCGTCCATGGTCTGGCGCACCACCTCGTTGCGGCGCATCACCGCCGTCTCGGTCAGCTCGAACTCAAGCCAGCGGGCATCCACACCGTGCTCAAGGATCAGGCGACTCAACGTGGCCAGTAGCTGGCTGTCCTGGAACTGGCGGAAACTCAGGTTGACCGCCATGTGCAGCGGTTCCAGGCCACGCTCGCACAATGCCTGCATGTCACGCAGGGCACGGGAAATAACCCAATAACCCAAGGGCACGATCAGGCCGCTCTGCTCGGCCAGTGGCACGAACTCGCTGGGCGGCAGCAGCCCGCGCTCGGCATGGCGCCAGCGCACCAGCGCCTCCAGGCCTACAATGCGCCCGTCAGCCAGGTTCAGCCGGGGCTGATAGTGCAGCTCCAGTTCGTCGCGGCGCAGGGCGCGGCGCAACTCGCTTTCCAGGTCGGCAAGGCTGCGGGCGTTGCGGTTGATGCGTTCGTTGAACACATGGAAGGTGCAGCCCTGGCTGCCCTTGGCCTGACGCATGGCGATGTGCGCGTGCCACATCAGCGGATCGGCGCCGCTCTGCGCGCGAGCATGTGCAAGGCCCAGGCTGCAGCCCAGCAGCAGGCTCTCGCCGTCGATCCAGTAGGGCTCGGCCAAGGCCTCGACGATGCGTTCGGCAATCCATTCGGCGCGATTGGCATCGCGACGGGTGTCGATCAGCAGGGCGAACTCGTCGCTACCCAGACGTGCCAGCTGGTCACCCGCCTCCAGCTGATGCTTCAGCCGTGCCACCACCTGCAGGATCAACCGGTCACCGCTCTGGTGGCCCAGGGCGTCGTTGACGTGGCGGAAGTTGTCCAGGTCCAGGTGGCCAAGCGCAACACCACGGCCTTCGTTTTCGGCCAGGCGTGCATTGAGCAAAGCCTGGAAGCCCTGGCGGTTGGCGATGCCGGTCAGCGGGTCCTGCTCGGCAAGGCGCTGCAAGGTGGCGACCAGCACCCCGCGCTCTCGCACATGGCGCAGTGAGCGGCGCAGGGTATCGGCGTTGAGCTGGTCGCGCACCAGCCAGTCGCTGACAGCGCTGGGCGCGGCCTCAGGCTCGTGGTCAAGCAGCAGGATGGTCGGCAGCTCGCAACGCCCGGGGGCAGGCTGCAAGCCTGGCGTTGCCAGCACGACGGCCTGGCGATCATGGCTGAACAGGCTGTCGACCGCCTCCCAGTTTGGCGCAGTCAATAGCACGGCGCTGCCACCCAGTGCAGGCATGCACGCGTGCAACGAGGCAGCCCATTCCGGCTCATCGGCCAACAGCAGCAAACGCAGAGGTTCGACAGGCGTGGACAAGCGGGCTCCTTAGGGCTTGACGGTGCAACGAGATCTGGTGGGCATGCTACTGCATTCAATGAAAATGATTTTCACTTTTATGCATGTTTTTTCGACCGCAGCATTCCGACGTATTTTGTCGTGCATCCTGCGCGAAACGAATCAAACCGGCAAATATGATTTTTTCAGCTACTAGCATTAGTGACACTAATAATTAGACGGACAAAAGTCTGACTCAGACGTCAGACGGTCGCGCCACAACGGCCCCATGCCTGTTAGAATGCGCGGCTATTTTCTGGCGACCCCCGGTTTCTAGCATGTCCCGACTCAATCCCCGGCAGCAGGAAGCCCGTGACTATGTCGGCGGCCCTCTTTTGGTGCTCGCCGGTGCAGGTTCGGGCAAGACCAGCGTGATCACGCGCAAGATTGCCCACCTCATCCAGAACTGCGGCATCCGCGCCCAGTACATCGTGGCGATGACCTTCACCAACAAGGCCGCGCGCGAGATGAAGGAGCGGGTCGCCACCTTGCTGCGCCCGGGGGAAGGCCGTGGCCTGACCGTGTGTACGTTCCACAACCTGGGCCTGAACATCATCCGCAAGGAACACGAGCGCCTGGGCTACAAGCCGGGTTTCTCGATCTTCGACGAGTCCGACATCAAGGCGTTGCTGTCGGACATCATGCAGAAGGAATACTCCGGCGACGACGGCATCGACGAGATCAAGAACATGATCGGTGCCTGGAAGAACGACCTCGTCCTGCCACCAGAGGCCCTGGAAAAGGCGCGCAACCCACGCGAGCAGACCGCCGCCATCGTCTACACCCACTATCAGCGCACGCTCAAGGCGTTCAACGCGGTGGACTTCGACGACCTGATCCTGCAGCCGGTCAAACTGTTCCAGGAGCACCCCGAGGTGCTGGAGCGTTGGCAGAACCGCGTGCGCTACCTGCTGGTGGACGAATACCAGGACACCAACGCCAGCCAGTACCTGCTGGTGAAGATGCTGATCGGCATGCGCAACCAGTTCACCGTGGTGGGCGACGACGACCAGTCGATCTACGCCTGGCGCGGCGCACGCCCTGAGAACCTGATGCTGCTCAAGGAGGACTACCCCTCCCTGAAGATCGTCATGCTCGAGCAGAACTACCGCTCCACCAGCCGCATCCTGCGCTGCGCCAACGTGTTGATCGCCAACAATCCGCATGCGTTCGAAAAGCAGCTGTGGAGCGAAATGGGCGTGGGCGACGAGATCCGCGTGATCCGCTGCAAGAACGAGGAAGCCGAGGCCGAACGCGTGGCCATGGAAATCCTCACCTTGCACCTGCGCACCAACCGCCCGTACAGCGACTTCGCCATCCTCTACCGCGGCAACTACCAGGCCAAGCTGATCGAGCTGAAGCTGCAGCATCACCAGGTGCCGTATCGCCTGTCGGGTGGCAACAGTTTCTTCGGCCGCCAGGAGGTCAAGGACCTGATGGCCTACCTGCGCTTGCTGGTGAACCCGGACGACGACAACGCCTATTTGCGGGTAATCAACGTACCGCGCCGGGAAATCGGCTCCACCACCCTGGAAAAGCTCGGCAACTACGCCACCGAGCGCGGCATTTCGATGTACGCCGCCAGCGAGGAACTGGGCCTGGGCGAGCACCTGGACGCGCGCTACACCGAGCGTTTGCAGCGCTTCAAGCATTGGCTGGATGGGGTGCGCCACAAGGTCGCCCTGGAAGACCCGATTGCCGCGCTGCACGAGATGATCCGCGACATCGACTACGAGAACTGGATCCGCCAGCAGACCGCCAGCGACAAAGCTGCAGAATTCCGCATCAGCAACGTCTGGTTCCTGGTGGAAGCGCTGAAAAACACCCTCGAGAAGGACGAAGAGGGTGACATGACCATCGAAGACGCCATCGGCAAGTTGGTGCTGCGCGACATGCTCGAGCGCCAGCAGGAAGAAGAAGAGAACGCCGAAGGTGTGCAGATGATGACCCTGCATGCCTCCAAGGGCCTGGAATTTCCCTACGTGTTCATCATGGGCATGGAAGAGGAAATCCTCCCGCACCGCTCCAGCATCGAGGCCGACACCATCGAAGAGGAACGCCGCCTGGCCTACGTGGGCATCACCCGCGCGCGCCAGACCCTGGCCTTCACCTTCGCCGCCAAGCGCAAGCAGTACGGTGAAATCATCGACTGCACGCCCAGCCGGTTCCTCGACGAACTGCCTCCGGACGACCTGGCCTGGGAGGGCCTGGACGACGCGCCGGTCGAGGTGAAGGCCGCTCGCGGCAACAACGCCCTGGCCGATATCCGGGCAATGCTCAAACGCTGATCAACCATTACTCTTTAACTTTGCCGCTTTTAGCGGCCACGGTGGTTTGTATGGCCGATTTGAGCTCACAGATCGGCCATACAGACCACTATCTACATCGAGGAAATCACAGTGGAAGCACTGCATCAGAAGATTCGCGAAGAAGGCATCGTGCTTTCCGATCAGGTTCTCAAAGTCGACGCGTTTCTCAACCACCAGATCGATCCGGCGCTGATGCAGCTGATCGGTGACGAGTTCGCTCGCCTGTTCGCCGATGCCGGCGTGACCAAGATCGTCACCATCGAAGCCTCGGGCATTGCCCCGGCGGTGATGACCGGTCTGAAACTGGGTGTGCCGGTCATCTTCGCTCGCAAGCACCAGTCGCTGACCCTGACCGAGAACCTGCTGACCGCCTCGGTGTATTCCTTCACCAAGCAGACCGAGAACACCGTAGCCATTTCGCCGCGTCACCTCAACAGCAGCGACCGCGTGCTGGTGATCGACGACTTCCTGGCCAACGGCAAGGCCTCGCAGGCGCTGATTTCGATCATCAAGCAGGCAGGTGCCACCGTGGCGGGCCTGGGTATCGTGATCGAGAAGTCGTTCCAGGGCGGCCGTGCCGAACTGGACAGCCAGGGCTACCGCGTTGAATCGCTGGCCCGGGTGAAGTCGCTGGAAGGTGGTGTGGTCAGCTTCATCGAGTAAGGCCTCACCGTCCCGGCGTAGGAGCAGATTTACCTGCGAATGCGATCGCAGATTCAATATCGCATTCGCGGGTAAACCCGCTCCTACACGGGGCCAGTGTGCGCAAGCGATTAACTTGTAGCCTGTAAGCCTGCCAGCAGTAGCCGCTGATAAAGCTCCTCTTTCAACCCTTGCGGAACCTCCAGCCCCATCCGCGCCAGATGCCGCTCATACCCTTCCGGGCCCGGTGCATCCAACGCTGCCTTGCCCAGCTCCAACACCTCGCTCAGCTTGAACTTGCTCTTCAACCAGTTCAGCGCCCGCAACAGATCCCGCTCCTCGGCCGTAAAGTCGGTGCCCATCGGATACTCCGGGAACAGCCGCGCATGCTGTGCCCTGATCGCCTCCAGGCGTTGCGGGGTATTGTCGGTAAAGCGCGCCTCCAGCTGAAAGTCGTCGGCAAGCTTGCCAGCTTCTTTTGCCTGCTTGATCAGGCCCGGCTGGAACCGCGAATCGCTCACCGCCAACAACCGCGCTATCACTTCGCTGTCAGTCTGCCCACGCAAGTCCGCAATGCCGTACTCGGTCACCACGATATCGCGCAGGTGCCGGGGAATGGTGCAGTGGCCATAGGTCCAGAACAGGTTCGAGGTCACCTCCCCGCCTGCCTCGCGCCAACTGCGCAATAGCAGGATCGAACGCCCGCCCTCCAGCGCATGGCCCTGGGCAACGAAGTTGTACTGCCCGCCCACGCCACTGAGCACGCGGCCGTCTTCAAGCTGGTCAGCCACCCCGGCACCGAGCAGGGTCATGCCGAACGCGGTGTTGATGAAGCGCGCATCACGACGTTGTCGGCGCTTGAGTGCCTCCTGCCCATATAGCTCGTTGATGAAGCTGATACGGGTCATGGCAAACTGCGCGCGCTGCTCCAGCGGCATCTCGCGCAAGCGCTGGTAGAACGCTTGCGGGCCGAGGAAAAAGCCGCCATGCAGTATTGCGCCCTGCTCGTCCGCCGGGCGTCGTAGCAGCCCTGCTTCAGCCAGCACCAGCAGGCCGTTGACGAACATCTCGCTGCAGCCGTACAAGCCATGGGCAAAGGTGTCCAGGCCCCCTTCTCGCTCGATCAATGTCTGCCACGGTCCGACATCCAGCGCCTTGAGCACCGCACGGTAACCGGCGTTGTCGCCCTGACGTGCCAGCAATGCCGCGGCAACCGCATCGCCCATGGCACCAATGCCGATCTGCAGCGTACCGCCATCGCGTACCAGGCTGCTGGCGTGCAGGCCGATGCAGTGGTCCTGGATGCCGACCGGCATGTTTGGCGTGGAAAACAGCCGACGTTGCTCGGCTTCATCGAGCAGCAGGTCGAACGCATCGATAGGCAGCTCCGCATCACCCGGCATGTAGGGCAGTTCGGCATGCACCTGGCCCAGCATAAGGATGGTTTCGCCAGCCGCGCGGCGCTTGGCGATCATCGGCAGCAGGTCGAGGGTGATGTCTGGGTTGCAGGCTAGGCTCAAGTGCACGGGCTTTTCGGGGGTGGCGGCCACCAACTGGGCGATCAGGTTCAGGCCTTTGGCGTTGATATCCCGTGCGGCGTGGCTGTAGTTGCTGCTGACGTAGTCCTGCTGCGCCGATTCGCTGTGCAGCAGGCTACCGGGCTGCATGAAGAACTGTTCGACCCGAATATTGGGTGGCAACGTGTCGTTGCGCAGGTCTGCGAGGTAACTGAGCTCTTCGTAGTCAGCGAACACTCGCTCGACGAAGGGTTCGAGAAAGCGCCGCTGCAGGCCATCGCCCAGTGGCGGGCGGCCGAGGGAAAGTGCGGTGTAGATGGTCAGGCGCCGTTCGGGCAGCTCGCGTACGCGGGCGTAAAGTGCGTTGACGAAGGCGTTGGGTTTCCCCAGGCCCAAAGGCAGGCCCATATGGATATGGGCTGGCAGCCGGGACAAGACCTGCTCGACAGCCTGGTCGATGGAGCAGAGGTGCATGGGGCCTCCTGAATCATCCATTGGTTCAGGAGTTGGACATAGGGCTGAAGTAATTGGTTGCCTGTACCGGCCCTTTCGCGGGCAAGCCCGCTCCCACAGGATTAACACAACCTTCAGGTCCTGTGGGGTACCTGTGGGAGCGGGCTTGCCCGCGAAGAGGCCGGCCCAGGCAACAAAAAAACAAAGCCCGCCATCAACGGCGGGCCTCATGCAATTCAGCTGTAAATCACAGCCCGGACATTTTCTTGATCGCCCCTTTCAGGTCTTCATCCGAGCAGTCTGCACAGGTGCCCTTTGGCGGCATGGCGTTGATGCCAGTAATGGCCTTGGCCAGAATGCCGTCCAGACCGCCCTGGTGGTCGGCGCGTTCTTTCCACGCGGCGGTGTCACCAATTTTAGGCGCGCCGAGCAAGCCGCTGCCATGGCAGGCATTGCAGTGCTTGGCGATGATTTCATCCGGTGTCTTGGCTCCCCCGCCACCTGCTGCAGCGGCCACTTCCATGCCTTTGCACTCCTGGCCCTGGACGCACACCTGGCCAACCGGCTCCAGGCGTTTGGCAATGTCGTCATTGGTCGCAGCGGTTGCGCTCATTGCCCAGAGGGCGAATACGGCTGCTGGTACGGCCAGCATCTTCTTGATTTGATTCACGCGAACACCCTCATGGTGGCTAATCACGCTCGCGGCCACGGATCGGCGAGCGTTGAAAAGTATAGCGGGAACCCAGAGGCCGTGAAACGACCCCACACAGGAAAGGGGTATTGCCGAATCAATGCACTGCGCTGGATCAAAAGTTTGAAGGCGTCGCCGCACTGATCAGCCGCGCCGGCTGGTCGAATGGGTTGCGGAAGCGGTGCGGGCGGGTGCTTTCGAAGTAGTAGCTGTCGCCTTCTTCGAGAACGAAAATCTCGTTGCCGACCACCAGCTCCAGGCGGCCTTCAAGCAGGATACCGGTCTCCTCGCCGTCGTGGGTGAGCATCTCGGCACCGGTGTCCGCACCTGGCGGGTACACCTCGGTCAGAAAAGCGATGGCACGGTTGGGGTGCGACTTGCCCACCAGCTTCATGGTCACCGCACCGTCCGAGATATCGATCAGCTCATGGGCCTTGTAGACGATCTGAGTGGGGCTTTGGGGCTCCAGCTCGACCGAAAAGAATTCGACCATGGACATGGGAATGCCGCTCAGCACTTTGCGCAGCGAGCTGATAGAGGGGCTTACGCTGTTCTTCTCGATCATCGAGATGGTGCTGTTGGTCACGCCAGCACGCTTGGCGAGTTCGCGCTGCGACAGGCCCTTGAGCTTGCGGATGGCTTGCAGTCGTTCGCCGACGTCCAAAGCTGGAGCCTCCTGAAACGGTGAAAGGGGGGTGGATGTGAACGATATCATGGCAATGCCGTTCAGTATTTACAACACACCGCCCCCAACCTGTCCGCTTCAGCGTCTCATTCGCCGATGTAGTCCCGTGGTACCCGCTTCAGGTTACAGAAGATCTGATAGGGAATAGTGCCCGCATGTGCGGCCACTTCACTGGCCAGCACCTGCTTGCCCCAGAATTCGACCGGGCTGCCGACAGTGGCTTGCGGTACGTCGGTGAGGTCGATGCTGAGCATGTCCATCGACACCCGCCCGATCAGCTGGGTGCGCTTGCCAGCGACCAGCACCGGGGTGCCGTTAGGCGCCTGGCGCGGGTAGCCATCGGCATAGCCCATGGCGACCACACCCACGCGGGTCGGCCGAGGGCTGACGAACTTGGCACCATAGCCAACCGGCTCGCCGGCAGGCAGCTCGCGCACGCTGATCACCCGCGATTGCAGGGTCATCACCGGTTGCAGGCGTGCGGCCTCGGCCTGCGCCACTTCGAACGGCGTGGCGCCGTACAGCATCAGGCCTGGGCGCACCCAGTCGCTGGGCGCTTGCGGCCAGCCCAGCACGCCGGGCGAGTTACGCAGGCTGCATTCGGCGGCCAGGCCCTGTCGGGCAGCTTCGAACACGGCGATTTGCTGGGAGGTAGCGTCAGCGTCCAGTTCGTCGGCGCGAGCGAAGTGGCTCATCAACACGATGCGCGAAACCTTGCCGCTGGCCAGCAGTCGCTGGTAGGCATCTTGGTAGTCCTTGGGGTGCAGGCCAACGCGGTGCATGCCACTGTCCAGCTTCAGCCAGACGTTGAGCGGTTTGTGCAGCGGGGTTTTCTCGATGGCTTCCAGTTGCCACAGCGAGTGCACCACGCACCACAGGTCGTGCTCGGCGATCAGCGCCAGTTCGCTGGCTTCGAAAAAACCTTCCAGCAGCAGTACCGGGGCTTTGATACCGGCGGCGCGCAGTTCCAGCGCCTCTTCGATGCAGGCCACGGCAAAGCCGTCGGCTTCGGCCTCCAGGGCCAGGGCGCAGCGCACGGCGCCGTGGCCGTAGGCATCGGCCTTGATCACGGCGAGGGCTTTGGCACCCGTCAGTTCACGGGCCAGACGGTAGTTGTGGCGCAGGGCCTGGAGGTCGATCAGGGCGCGGGCGGGACGCATGGCGGCTGCCTTATGGTGGTTCGGGTTGAAATCGGTGGTGGATTCTTCGCGGGCTTGCCCGCTCCCACAGGTCGTGCACAGCTTTCAAAAGCGGTGGTGTTCCTGTGGGAGCGGGCAAGCCCGCGAATGGGCCGGCACAGGCTATTACTGCTGGTGAACCGGCGCGCTTTGCCCGTGCTTGGTCACTTCCCGGCTGTTGCCATAACGGGAGATATCCAGGCCTTCGGCACTGATCTGCGGCTTCTTGCGCGCAATCAGGTCGGCCAGCAGGCGACCGGAACCGCACGCCATGGTCCAGCCCAAGGTACCGTGACCGGTGTTCAGGAACAGGTTGCGGAACGCCGTGGCACCCACGATCGGTGTGCCGTCCGGGGTCGCCGGGCGCAAGCCGGTCCAGAAGCTGGCCTGGCTCAGGTCACCGCCGCGAGGATAAAGGTCGTTGACGATCATCTCCAGCGTTTCGCGCCGACGCGGGTTCAGCGACAGGTCAAAACCAGCGATTTCAGCCATGCCCCCTACGCGGATGCGATTGTCGAAACGGGTGATGGCAACCTTGTAGGTCTCGTCGAGAATGGTCGAAGTCGGGGCCATGTCGCTGTTGGTGATCGGCACGGTCAGCGAATAGCCTTTCAGCGGATACACCGGAGCCTTGATGCCCAGCGGCTTGAGCATCTGTGGCGAGTAGCTGCCCAGCGCCAGCACGTAGCGGTCTGCCGTTTCCAGCTTGCCGTCGATCCACACGCCATTGATGCGGTCACCCGCGAAGTCCAGGCGCTGGATATCCTGGCCGAAGCGGAACTCCACGCCCAGCTTCAACGCCATGTCGGCAAGCTTGGTGGTAAACAGCTGGCAGTCGCCAGTCTGGTCGTTCGGCAGGCGCAGGGCGCCGGCCAGGATATCTTTCACGCCGGCCAGGGCGGGTTCGACGCGGGCAATGCCGTCGCGGTCGAGCAGCTCGTAGGGCACACCGGACTGTTCGAGTACGGCAATGTCCTTGGCCGCAGCATCGACCTGGGCCTGGGTGCGGAACAGCTGGGTGGTGCCCAGGCTGCGGTTTTCGTAGTTGATGCCGGTTTCGGCGCGCAGTTCGTCGAGGCAGTCACGGCTGTACTCGGACAGGCGCACCATGCGCTCCTTGTTCACCGCGTAGCGGCTGGCAGTGCAGTTGCGCAGCATCTGTGCCATCCACAGGTACTGGTCGACATCGCCCGTGAGCTTGATGGCCAGGGGAGCGTGACGTTCCAGCAGCCACTTGATGGCTTTGAGCGGTACACCAGGGGCAGCCCAGGGCGAGGCATAGCCGGGCGAGATCTGGCCGGCGTTGGCAAAGCTGGTTTCCATGGCCACCGCCGGCTGGCGGTCGACCACCGTGACTTCGAAACCTTGCCGGGCCAGGTAATAGGCACTGGCGGTTCCGATTACACCGCTACCAAGTACCAGAACTCGCATCGTTTTATCCCTCACACGCGGCGCGCCGCACACTTTTATTGAAATGGCATGAATGGGCGCAGTATAGGAATTTGAGACCAGTGCAATTCACTATATAAAAGCCTATTATTGGCGAGAATTCTCGGCAAAATCGCCTTTCACGGAGGGGCATCCCCTATGAGAACCCAGCACCAGACCAAGCGTGAACTGGACAAGATCGACCGCAACATCCTGCGTATCCTGCAGAATGACGGGCGTATCTCCTTCACCGAACTGGGCGAGAAAGTTGGGCTGTCCACCACCCCTTGCACCGAGCGGGTTCGCCGCCTGGAGCGCGAGGGCATCATCATGGGCTACAACGCCCGCCTGAACCCGCAGCACCTCAAGGGCAGCCTGCTGGTGTTCGTGGAAATCAGCCTGGACTACAAGTCGGGCGACACCTTCGAGGAGTTCCGCCGCGCGGTCTTGAAGCTGCCCCACGTGCTGGAATGCCACCTGGTGTCGGGTGATTTCGACTACCTGGTTAAAGCGCGTATTTCGGAAATGGCCTCATACCGCAAGCTGCTCGGCGACATCCTGCTGAAACTGCCGCACGTGCGCGAATCGAAGAGCTACATCGTGATGGAAGAGGTGAAGGAGAGCCTCTGCCTGCCGATCCCGGACTGAGGCTAGACCAGCACCTGGCGGGTGGTGGCAATGAACTGGTGGACCAACTGTTCAGCGGCGGGGTCGATCATCGGTTCAGGGCCACGACCACGCGGGCAGGCCATGCGCGGGGTGGTGCCGAACAGCCGGCAGATCATCGGCCGCTCTTCATACACCGTGCAGCCGTTGGGGCCCAGGTGCACGCAGTCCAGACGCTCCAGAGCAGCGTCCTGCTCGGCCTGGGACTTGCGCGGCAGGCGGGCCATTTCCTCCGCCGAGGTGGTAACCGGGCCGCAGCAGTCGTGGCAGCCGGGCTCGCACTCGAAAGAGGGGATGAGTTCGCGCAGGAAGTGGATCTTGTGGCGGTTGCAGGACATGACGGGATACAAGCTGACAAAGTGATTGGATTATAGGCTTATTCGCGGGTTCACCCGCGAACGAGTATGAAGCCCTCGCTGGTTGCCCGGCCGCGATGGCACAGCTTATCCTCGTCCCCCCTCCATTTTTCAGGGCCGCCCCAATGATCCACAGCGCGCAGCACGCCGCCTCCTATTACGCCGCCAGCAGCGCGCCACACCCCGACCACGCCTACCTGCAAGGCGAACACAACGCCGACGTGTGCATCATCGGCGGCGGCTACTCGGGCCTGAACACCGCCATCGAGCTGGCAGAGCGTGGTTTCTCGGTCATCCTGCTGGAAGCGCGCAAACTTGGCTGGGGCGCCAGTGGGCGCAATGGCGGGCAATTGATCCGAGGGGTCGGCCATGGTCTGGAGCAGTTCCTCCCGGTCATCGGCGAAGAAGGCGTGCGCACCATGAAGCTGATGGGCCTGGAGGCCGTACAGATCGTGCGCGAGCGGGTAGAAAAGCATGCTATCGCCTGCGACCTGGCCTGGGGCTACTGCGACCTGGCCAACAAACCCGCCGAGCTGCTGGGCTTTGCCGAAGACGCTGAGGAGCTGCGCAGTCTGGGCTATGCACATGAGCTGCGGCTGGTCGGCAAGGACGATATCCACAGCGTGGTGGGTGCCGACTGCTATGTGGGGGGGCTGGTCGACATGGGCTCCGGGCATCTGCATCCGCTCAATCTGGCACTGGGTGAAGCCGCCGCAGCCGCCCGCCTGGGCGTGAAGTTGTTCGAGCAATCCGAAGTCACCCGCATCGACTACGGCACTGAAGTGCAGGTGCATACTGCCCAAGGCCGGGTACGCGCCAAAACCCTGGTACTGTGCTGCAACGCCTACCACAACGACCTCAATCGCGAGCTGGGCGGCAAGGTGCTGCCGGCCGGCAGCTACATCATCGCCACCGAGCCGCTGGGCGAAGAACGCGCACGCGCATTGCTGCCACAGAATATGGCGGTGTGTGACCAGCGCGTGGCGCTGGACTACTACCGCCTGTCCGCCGACCACCGCCTGCTGTTTGGCGGTGCCTGCCACTATTCAGGCCGCGACCCGAAGGACATCGCAGCCTATATGCGGCCGAAGATGCTCAAGGTGTTCCCGCAGCTTGCCGACGTGCGCATCGACTACCAGTGGGGCGGCATGATCGGCATTGGTGCCAATCGCCTGCCGCAGGTTGGCCGCCTGGCCAGCCAGCCAAACGTGTATTACGCCCAGGCCTACTCGGGCCATGGGCTCAACGCCACCCACCTGGCCGCGCGCCTGCTGGGTGAAGCCATCAGTGGCCAGGAAAGCGGGCGCTTCGACCTTTTCAACAAGGTGCCGCACATCACCTTCCCTGGCGGCAAGCACCTGCGCTCGCCACTGCTGGCGCTGGGGATGCTGTGGCATCGCCTGAAAGAGCTGGCCTGAAAGTCCCCATCCTTGTGGCAGCAACTGTCTTGCTTAAAATCTAAAAGCTGACGCGCCCCCTGTGGGAGCGGGCGTGCCCGCGAACACGGGCGAAGCCCGTGCCATCCTCCGCGACTTCTGCTTCGCGGGCATGCCCGCTCCCACAGGGTCGGTGCAAGTTTTAAGTCTGGGGCACAACAGGCCCTCCTGCGACCATCGTGTCATTCCTTCCAGAAGGGTTTCCGCCCTTCGATCCGGGCCTGCTCCCAGCTCAGCCCGACATCGCGCAACTCGTCATCGGTCAGCTGCAGCAACGCCCTGCGGGTATGCCAGCGATGCAGCATCAGCCCCCAACGCCCCAAACCCTCTGGCGCGTTGAACACCTTGGCCTGCTGCCCGGCTTCCAGTTCCTTGGCCAACAGTTGCAAGCGCACATCGCTCATGCCACCCATCACCGCATCCTCCCGTTCAGTTGCTACCGTGGAGAAAGCATGCGCGTCGGCACCCTCGACAATACAGATCCAATACAGCCTTATTATTCCCATACAGAATTGGCCGTTGGCCGACTGAATGCTGTATTTTCAGCCCAACTGTACCGGTCGCTATGCCAATGCAGCGCAGGAGTATGCCTTGACCCTCTACCTGAATCTCGCCGAAATACTCGGCGCCCGCATCGAGCAGGGCCTCTATCGCCCTGGCCAGCGCCTGCCGTCTGTACGCGCACTGAGTGAGGAGCACGGGGTCAGCCTGAGCACCGTGCAGCAGGCCTATCGCATGCTCGAAGACAGCGGAATGGTCTCGCCGCGGCCCAAGTCCGGCTACTTCGTCAGCGACCAACGGCAGTTGCCGGCACTGCCCGCAGTCAGCCGCCCGGCCCAGCGCCCGGTGGACATCTCGCAGTGGGAACAGGTGCTGGAGCTGGTGCGCAGTACGCCGCGCCATGATGTGGTGCAACTCGGCCGCGGCATGCCCGACATCGACAGCCCTACCCTGAAGCCGCTGCTGCGCAGCCTTGCCCAGTTGAGCCGGCGCCAGGACATGCCTGGCCTGTACTACGACAACATCCACGGTAACCTGGCCCTGCGCGAACAGGTGGCCCGGCTGATGCTCGACTCCGGCTGCCGCCTGGGGCCGGCCGACCTGGTGATCACCACCGGCTGCCATGAGGCGCTGTCATGCAGCATCCGCGCAGTCTGCGAGCCAGGCGACATCGTCGCGGTCGACTCGCCCAGCTTCCACGGCGCCATGCAAACCCTCAAAGGCTTGGGCATGAAAGCGCTGGAAATCCCCACCGACCCGGTCACCGGCATCAGCCTGGAGGCGCTGGAGCTGGCCCTGGAGCAGTGGCCGATCAAGCTCATCCAGATCACCCCCAGCTGCAACAACCCGCTGGGCTACATCATGCCTGAGGCACGCAAGAAGGCCCTGCTGAGCCTCGCCCAACGCTATGACGTGGCGATTCTGGAAGACGATGTGTACGGCGACCTGGCCTATACCTACCCACGCCCACGCACCCTGAAGTCGTTCGACGACGATGGCCGCGTGCTGCTCTGCAGTTCGTTCTCCAAAACCCTCGCGCCCGGCCTGCGGATCGGCTGGGTGGCGCCTGGGCGCTACCTGGAGCGCGTGCTGCACATGAAATACATCAGCACCGGCAGCACCGCCAGCCAGCCTCAGCTGGCCATCACTGACTTCATCGCCGCCGGGCACTACCAGCCCCATGTACGGCGCATGCGCAGCCAGTACCAGCGTGGCCGCGACCTGATGGGCGACTGGGTGACCCGCTACTTCCCGGCGGGCACCCGGGTCAGCCGGCCCCAGGGCGGCTTCATGCTGTGGGTGGAATTACCCGAACATCTCGATACGCTTCGGCTGAACCGCGCTTTACTGGAGCAGGGCGTGCAGGTTGCCGTGGGCAGCATCTTTTCGGCCTCGGGCAAGTTTCGCCACTGCCTGCGCATGAATTTCGCCGCCAGGCCAACGCCGCAAATCGAAGCCTCCGTGCGCAAGGTTGGTGAAACCGCCCTTCGTCTACTGGATGACGAAAGCGCCGACGCGTAACTTTGCGCCGCCCGTCACGGTCAAACCCCTAAAGCCCTTGCTGTAACAGGACGGTCCACCCTTGAGACTCCAGCGAGCCTTGCCTCTGCTGCTGGTGTTGTTGCTCGGCCTTGCCGGTTGCACAAGCATCAGCGCGCCCCGGGAAACCAGCCAGGCGTTGCCTGCCCACGAATCGGCCTTTGGCCGCTCGGTGCTGCGCCAGGCCGCGCCCTATGGCGGCCGCTCGGGCTTTCGCCTGCTGCCCAACAGCAACGAGGCATTTCGCGCCCGCGCCGAACTGATACGCAACGCCCAGGCGAGCATCGACCTGCAGTACTACATCGTCCACGACGGCCTCAGTACCCGCGCCCTTGTGCATGAACTGCTGCGCGCCGCCGACCGTGGCGTGCGCGTGCGCATCCTGCTCGACGACACCACCAGCGACGGCCTGGACACCGTCATGGGCACCCTCGATGCCCACCCGAACATCCACATTCGCGTGTTCAACCCACTGCATCTGGGGCGCAGTACCGGCGTTACGCGCGCCGTGGGCCGGCTGTTCAACTTGTCGCGCCAGCACCGACGCATGCACAACAAGCTGTTCCTGGTGGACAACAGCATGGCCATCGTCGGCGGTCGCAACCTGGGCGACGAGTATTTCGATGCCGAGCCCAACCTCAACTTCACCGACATCGACCTGCTGGGCGTGGGCCCGGTGGCCGAGCAGCTGGGGCACAGCTTCGACCAGTACTGGAACAGCGCCCTCAGCCGGCCGATCACCGATTTCCTCTGGCATGACCCGGATGCCAACGACCTGCGGGCCAGCCGCCAGCGCCTGGAAGTGTCGCTGGCCAAAGCCAGGACCCAGCGCAAGGCCCTGTACGACCGCTTGATGGCCTATCAGTCGCAGCCGCGTCTGGATGTGTGGCGCAACGAGTTGATCTGGGCTCACGCACAGGCGCTCTGGGATGCGCCCAGCAAGGTGTTGGCCGAAGACGAACCGGACCCGCAATTACTGCTGAGCCAGCAACTGGCTCCGGACCTGGCTAACGTGCGCCGCGAGTTGGTCCTGGCATCGGCCTACTTTGTACCGGGCGAACCGGGGCTGCTGTACCTGACCGGCCGCGCCGACGCTGGCGTTTCGGTGAAGTTGCTGACCAACTCGCTTGAAGCCACCGACGTGCCGGCAGTGCATGGCGGCTATGCCCCCTATCGTCGAGCCTTGCTTGAGCACGGGGTGCAGCTTTACGAGCTTCGCCGCCAGCCAGGCGACCCCAGCGCGGGGCGATTGAGTTTTCGTGGCAGCTCGGATTCGAGCCTTCACACCAAGGCGATCGTGTTCGACCGGCGCAAGACCTTTATCGGCTCGTTCAACTTCGACCCGCGCTCGGTATTGTGGAACACCGAGGTCGGGGTACTGGTGGACAGCCCGGAGCTGGCCGAATACACCCGCGAGCTGGCCCAGCAGGGTATGGCGCCTGCGCTGAGCTATCAGGTGAAACTGATAGGCAACAAGCTGGTGTGGGCGACCGAGGACAATGGCCAACGGCACGTGCTGACGTCTGAGCCGGGTGGGGTCTGGCGGCGGTTCAATGCCTGGATCAGCAAGGCGGTTGGCTTGGAGAAGATGCTATAGCGGCGATTCCGGGGCCTTGCGGCCCCCAAAATCATCAGGCAGAAACCGGCTCAAAGGCTCCGCGCCGCCGGGTCAATACCACCAACCCCGCAGCCCCGGCCGCCATCAGGAACAGCAACGCATGCCCGCTGATCCACTGGCTCCCCGCTCCCGCCAACAACGGACCGAGCAAACAGCCAATGCCCCACAGCTGGGCCACGTGGGCATTGGCCCGTACCAACTCATCATCGCGGTAGCGCTCACCGATCAGCACCAGCGACAAGGTGAACAAGCCGCCGGCACTGGCGCCGAACAACACCCACAACGGCCAGATAACCGGGGTGTGCAACAGCAGCGGGATCGCCAGGCTGGACACCAGCAGGGTCACCGCACAGCCAGTGAACAGGGTACGTCGCGACATATGGTCGGCCAGCGCGCCGATGGGCAATTGCAGCACCGCATCACCCACCACCACGGTACTCACCATGAACAAGGCGATTTCGGTGCTGAAACCCTGCTGCAGGCAATACACCGGCAGCAAGGTGAGGATCATCGCCTCGAACGAGGCGAACAGGGCAATGGCCCAGGCAATTACCGGCAAGCGTCGGCAGAAGCCGAACAGGTCGCCAAAGGTGACACTGCAGGCTTCCGTGCTCGGCGCTCCACCACGCCCCAGCAGAACCAGCGGGGCGGCCAGCAGCAGGCCGGTCGCCGCCCAGAAGCCGAAGTCGTCATCAGAGCCGAGGAAACCCAGCACCAACGGCCCGGCCAACTGGCTCAGGGCGTAGCTGCTGCCATACAGCGCCACCAACCGGCCACGCCACTGTTCGACCACCAGTTGGTTGATCCAGCTTTCGCCGAGGATGAACACCACGGTCAGAGACATGCCGATCATCAGCCGCAGCAGCAGCCATAACGGGTAACTAGGCAGCAGCGCGAGTAGGCCAATCGACAGCGCCCCGCCCCACAGGCACAGGCGCATCGCCGAAGGTACGCCAACCCAACCTGCCAGGCGGCTGGCCAGGCTGGCGCCGGCCAGTACGCCCAACGCCGGCATTGCCGCCATCACGCCGATGGCGAAGCTGCCGTAGCCCCAGGCCTCCAGGCGCAGGGACACCAGCGGCATGCTCACGCCAAGCGCCAGCCCGACACTGAGCACCGATGCCAGTACGGCGAAGTAGGTACCCCAACGCATTACAGCCTCCCAGCCAATATTTCCAGGGGCCCATTTGCGGGCAAGCCCGCTCCTGCAACGGTCGCGAAGACCTGCAGGAGCGGGCTTGCCCGCGAAAAGGACCTACCGGGTTACAGCTTGATCCAGGTCGCCTTCAGCTCGGTGTACTTCTCCAGTGCGTGCAGCGACTTGTCACGGCCGTTGCCCGACTGTTTGAAGCCACCGAACGGCGCGGTCATGTCGCCACCATCGTACTGGTTGACCCAGACGCTGCCTGCACGCACGGCACGGGCGGTCTTGTGGGCTTTGGAAATGTCCGAAGTCCAGATACCAGCGGCCAGGCCATACGGGGTGTCGTTGGCAATGGCCACGGCTTCTTCGGCGGTGTCGAATGCAATCACCGACAGCACCGGGCCGAAGATTTCTTCCTGGGCAATGCGCATGGCGTTAGTCACGCCGTCGAAGATGGTCGGCTCGACGTAGGTGCCGCCGGTCTCTTCCAGGGTGCGCTTGCCGCCGGCCAGCAGCTTGGCGCCGTCCTTGTGGCCAGCCTCGATGTACGACAGCACGGTGTTCATCTGCTGGGTATCGACCAAGGCACCGACAGTGGTCTGCGGGTCCAGCGGGTTGCCTGGCTTCCAGCCCTTCAGGGCCTCTACCACCATCGGCAGGAACTTGTCCTTGATCGAACGCTCGACCAGCAGGCGGGAACCTGCAGTGCACACTTCGCCCTGGTTGAAGGCGATGGCGCTGGCGGCGGCCTCGGCGGCTGCTTGCAGGTCCGGGGCGTCGGCAAAGACGATGTTCGGGCTCTTGCCACCGGCTTCCAGCCAGATGCGTTTCATGTTCGATTCGCCCGCGTAAACCATCAGCTGCTTGGCGATCTTGGTCGAACCGGTGAACACCAGGGTGTCCACGTCCATGTGCAGGGCCAGTGCCTTGCCCACGGTGTGGCCATAGCCTGGCAGCACGTTCAGCACGCCAGCCGGGATACCGGCTTCGATCGCCAGTTGGGCGATGCGGATGGCAGTCAGCGGCGATTTTTCGGACGGCTTGAGCACGACCGAGTTACCGGTGGCCAGTGCAGGGCCGAGTTTCCAGCAGGCCATCAGCAGCGGGAAGTTCCACGGCACGATGGCACCAACCACACCCACGGGTTCGCGGGTAACCAGGCCAAGCTGGTCATGCGGGGTCGGGGCAACTTCGTCGTAGACCTTGTCGATGGCTTCGGCAGTCCAGTGAATGGCTTGGGCCGCACCTGGGATGTCGATGCTGGAGGAGTCGCCGATCGGCTTGCCCATGTCCAGCGTTTCCAACAGCGCCAGCTCTTCGACGTTCTTGCGCAGCAGGTCGGCGAAGCGGATCAGCTTGGCCTTGCGCTTGGCGGGGGCCAGCTGCGACCACACGCCGGAGTTGAAGGTGGCACGGGCGTTTTCAACAGCGCGGTTGGCATCGGCCAGGTCGCAGCTGGCAACCTTGGCCAGGAAGCGTCCGTCGACCGGGCTCAGGCACTCGAAGGTTTCACCGGATACGGCATCGGTGTATTCGCCGTTGATGAAGGCACGGCCTTCGATCTTCAGTTGCTGGGCACGTTGTTCCCAGTCCGCACGGGTCAGGGTGGTCATACGAAACTCCTCCTCTTGTTTAGGTGCAACGCCGCACTGAGGACTCACAGGCGTTGTCAGAATTCTGGCCGGGCGCCACGCGCACACTGGCAAGCGATACCCTAAACCAGCCGGTGTAAACTATCAATATATTTGACACGAGAGGCTCAAAAGCCTACTGATGTTAATTTTATTAAACAACAACAGGAGCCGAACCATGAGTATTGATAGCATCATCGACTTCGCGCAGGTCATCACCGAGGCCGAACGCTACCGCCCGGCTGCAGAGAAAATCCTCAAGGGCGAGCCGGACCAGGCTGTCTACAACCATTATTCCAGCCCGTGCGGGCAGTTTGCCGCTGGCGTATGGGAAGGTGAGGTGGGCCAGTGGACAGTGAACTACACCGAGCACGAATACTGCGAGATCGTTCAGGGCGTTTCGGTGCTGCGCGACCAGGACGGTGGGGCGAAAACCCTGCGTGCCGGCGATCGGTTCGTCATCCCCGCCGGCTTCAAAGGCACTTGGGAGGTGCTGGAGCCGTGCCGCAAGATCTATGTGATGTTCGAGCAGAAATAACTATGTAGCGCAGGGAGTTTGCAGGCATGCGTGAGGATGACCCTGCCCGTTTCGGGCCATTCAGCCTCACAAGGAAAATCAGCATGACCAACGAAGAAGTTCTGCAAACCCTCGCCCACCTGGTCGGCACCCGCTACGTGCCGGAGCTGAAAGAAACCATCCGCGCCCTCACAGGGCGCGCTCGCGTTGTAGGCCCCAACGAGATATCCACCCGCGACTACGACGCCGCGCGCATCCAGATCAAGGCCGACGCCGACCTGATGATCCAGAGCTTCAGCTTCAACTGACCCTGACAGTAGCTAAAAAAAAACCCGCTTCCTTTCGGATGCGGGTTTTTTTCAGGTCGCCGATCAATTACTTGATCTTGGCTTCCTTGTACACCACGTGCTTGCGAACAACCGGATCATATTTCTTGATCTCGATTTTGTCCGGGGTGGTGCGCTTGTTCTTGTCGGTGGTGTAGAAGTGGCCGGTACCGGCACTCGAAACCAGACGGATCAATTCACGCATGATGCTCTCCCTTAAACCTTGGCGCCAGCTTTACGGATGTCAACCAGAACGGCGTCGATGCCGCGCTTGTCGATGATACGCATGCCTTTGGCGGAAACGCGCAGACGCACGAAACGCTTCTCGGATTCAACCCAGAAACGGTGGTGCTGCAGGTTCGGCAGGAAACGACGACGGGTTTTGTTGTTTGCGTGGGAAATGTTGTTCCCGGTTACTGGACCCTTACCAGTAACTTGACAGACTCTCGACATGACTCAGCCCTCTAAAACCACATGCCCAACCCGGCATGGGTTGGCCGCTTAATCTCTCAGTCTTTGGCGCCTGGGCGCCGTGATTCTGGAGGCCTTATCGACCGGATCCGCTTATGCGACAGGCCGAGCCCCTAGAAAAGAGCGCTGCTTTATACCAGAAAGACTTGGCTGCAACAACAGTAGATGCACATTACCGCTAGCCAGAACGCGCCGGGCCAGCATAGCGGCAGGCCCCGCCAGTCGTCGACCGCTCGTCGCAAGATTTGCAAAAAAGGGTGTGGTCATTTGCCGGCGGGCGCACTAGGGTAAGCCTTTTCCAGACTGCACTGGCAGATGGGCCACTGACAGCCAAGGAGCCACCATGCGTGTCGCCGCACTTTCCTTATTGTTCACCACCCTGTTCGCCGCTGGCGCTGCCCAGGCCGCTCCGCTGAGCGTTTGCAGCGAGGCCAGCCCCGAAGGCTTCGACGTGGTGCAGTACAATTCGCTCACCACCACCAACGCCACCGCCGACGTGCTGATGAACCGCCTGGTGGAGTTCGATGCGGCACAAGGCAAGGTGGTGCCGAGCCTGGCGACCAGCTGGACGGTATCGGCCGACGGCCTGGTGTATGACTTCACCCTGCGCGATGACGTCAAGTTTCACAGCACCCCCTACTTCAAGCCAAGCCGCAAGCTGAATGCCGACGACGTGCTGTTCAGCTTCCAGCGCATGCTCTACCCGGCCCATGCCTGGCACAAGACTGCGCCGGGCGGCTACCCGCATGCCCAATCGCTACAGCTGGGCAGCCTGATCAAAGCGATCGAGGCACCGTCGCCGAACACCGTGCGCTTCACCCTCAGCCACCCGGACGCCACCTTCCTGGCCACCCTGAGCATGGGCTTCGCCTCGATCTACTCCGCCGAATACGCCGACAAGCTGCTCAAGGCCGGTACGCCGGAGAAGCTCAACAACCAACCGATCGGCACCGGGCCGTTCGTGTTCCAGCGTTTCCAGAAAGACGCCGTGGTGCGCTATCGCGCCAACCCGGACTACTTCGCCGGCAAGCCGGCGGTCGACCCGCTGATCTTCGCCATCACCACCGATGCCAATGTGCGCCTGCAGAAGCTCAAGCGTGGCGAGTGCCAGGTTGCCCTGTCGCCCAAGCCATTGGACATTGCCGAAGCGGGCCAGGACGGTAACCTCAAGGTGGCTACCACCCCGGCATTCATGACTGCCTTCGTCGCCATCAACAGCCAGCACCCGCCGCTGGACAAGCCGGAAGTGCGTCAGGCGATCAACCTGGCCTTCGACAAGCAAGCCTACCTCAAGGCCGTGTTCGAAGACTCTGCGGTGGCTGCCAATGGCCCCTACCCGCCCAATACCTGGAGCTACGCCAAGGACCTGCCCGGCTACCCGCTGGACCTGAAGAAAGCCAAGGCCCTGCTGGCCAAGGCCGGCCTGGCCGAAGGCTTCAGTACCACCATCTGGACCCGGCCCTCGGGTAGCCTGCTCAACCCCAACCCCAGCCTTGGCGCGCAGATGCTGCAAGCCGACCTGGCCAAGATTGGTATCAAGGCTGAAATCCGCGTGATCGAATGGGGCGAGCTTATCCGCCGCGCCAAGGCCGGCGAGCATGACTTGCTGTTCATGGGCTGGGCGGGCGACAACGGCGATCCGGACAACTTCCTCAGCCCGCAGTTTTCCTGTGCGGCGGTCGAGTCAGGGACCAACTTCGCACGCTTCTGCGACAGCCGCCTCGACCAGCTGATCAGCGCCGGGCGCACCACCAACGACCAGAGCGTACGCAGCCGGCTGTACCAGCAGGCGCAGACACTGATCCAGCAGCAGGCGCTGTGGGTGCCACTGGCGCACCCGACGGCAGCGACCTTGCTGCGCCAAGGCGTCGAGGGGTACCAGGTGAGCCCGTTCGGGCGGCTGGATTTCAGCAAGGTGACGGTGACCAAGTAAGCCTGTACCGGCCTCTTCGCGGGTAAACCCGCTCCTACAGGACAGCGCCAGCCTGGCAGTTGGCGCTACCCCTGTAGGAGCGGGTTTACCCGCGAAAGGGCCCGTACTGACCCTATAAGGCTCTCAGTACTCCCTCAGGCCACAATCCACCCATGCTCGACCATCGACAATGGCTCCCCGTCACCGATGATGATGTGATCCAGCACCCGCACGTCGATCAACGCCAACCCCCGCTTCAACGTCAGGGTCAAATGCACATCGTCCTGACTCGGTTCACTGATCCCTGAAGGATGGTTGTGGCACAGGATCAATGCCGCAGCGTTGTGCACCAACGCCCGCCGCACCACCTCTCGCGGATAGACACTCGCCCGATCTATCGTGCCCCTGAACAGGATCTCAAATGCCAGTGGCCGGTGCTTGGTATCGAGAAACAGACACCCGAACACCTCGCTGGCCTCATGCCTGAGCATGGCTTTCAAGTAGCGTCGCACCGCTGCCGGGCTGTCCATGGCAGACTCCCGCTCAATCGACGTTGCAAGGTGCCTGCGGCCGATCTCAAGCAGTGCCTGCAGTTGGCTGTACCTCACCGGGCCCAACCCAAGCTCGCCGACGAAGGCCTCGCGGTCAGCCTCCAGCAACCGGCGCAAGCTGCCGAACTTCACCAACAAGCCTCGCGAAAGCTCCACGACATTACGCCCACGTACGCCTGAGCCGAGAAAAACGGCCAGCAGCTCCGTATCTGTCAGGCTCCCTGCCCCTCGCTGCAACAACTTCTCCCTAGGCCGTTCTTCCGCCGGCCACTCCCTGATGTTCATTCCACCCCTGCCTTTGCTGCGGCCCATTTCGGCCCTGTGTTAATCTATTTCGCCTCGTACATGCGACGTTCCGCCGCAGGCATTTCAAACGTCGTCGCCCGCTCTCACTGGAAAAAGGCAAGCCTATGCAGCGGCTGTATCGCAAGCGCATCGTTCTCGGCGTGGGTGGCGGCATTGCCGCCTACAAAAGCGCCGAGCTGATTCGCCGTCTCCTGGAGCACGGCGCGCAGGTGCGCGTCGTCATGACCCGGGGTGGTGCAGAATTCATCACCCCGCTGACCCTGCAGGCGCTGTCGGGCCACCCCGTACACATGGACCTGCTCGACCCGGCCGCCGAAGCTGCCATGGGCCATATCGAACTGGCCAAGTGGGCGGACCTGGTGCTGATCGCCCCAGCTACCGCCGACCTCATGGCACGCATGGCCCAGGGCATGGCAGACGACCTGCTGACCACGCTGGTGCTGGCCACTGACGCCACCGTCGCCGTGGCGCCGGCGATGAACCAGGCCATGTGGCGTGACCCGGCCACCCAAGCCAACCTCGAGCTGCTCAAGAGCCGTGGCATTCAGGTGTTCGGCCCGGCATCCGGCAGCCAGGCCTGTGGCGACGTCGGCCTGGGGCGCATGCTCGAAGCCACCGACCTGGCCTGGTGCGCCGCGGAAAGCTTCAAGCGCCAGGCACTGACCGGCAAGCACGTGCTGATCACCGCCGGGCCGACCCAGGAAAACATCGACCCGGTGCGCTACATCACCAATCATAGCTCCGGCAAGATGGGCTTCGCCCTGGCCGAAGCGGCCGCCGAAGCAGGGGCTCGGGTGACCCTCGTCACAGGCCCTGTGCACTTGCCAACCCCTGACCGGGTCAGCCGCATCGACGTCGTCAGCGCGCGGGACATGCTCGCAGCCTGTGAAGCGGCCATGCCGTGCGACCTGTTCATTGCCTCGGCAGCGGTTGCGGACTACCGCCCCGAAGTGGTTGCCACACAAAAACTGAAGAAAGATCCTACGACCGGCGACGGCATGCTGCTGCAGATGGTGCGTAATCCCGATATCCTTGCCACCATTGCTGGCCGCGCCGACCGCCCGTTCAGCGTCGGCTTTGCCGCCGAAACCGAGCACCTGCTCGATTACGCCACGCGCAAGCTCAAGGACAAGAACCTCGACCTGATTGTCGCCAATGATGTGGCCAACCCCAGCATCGGCTTCAACAGCGAAGAAAACGCCTTGACCGTGATCGACCGCCAGCAGCACCAGACCCTCTTCGCGCAGACCAGCAAGGGCAAGATCGCCCGGCAACTGGTCGCCTTCATCGCCGAACGGCTCAACCAGGTTCAATAAGTTACATGCACGCTCTTCAAGCCAAGATCCTCGACCCACGCCTGGGCAGCGAATTCCCGCTACCCGCATACGCTACCCCCGGCTCCGCCGGCCTCGACCTGCGCGCCCTGCTCAAGGAAGACACCATCCTCGAACCGGGCCAGACCATCCTGATTCCTACCGGCCTGTCGATCTACATCGGCGACCCGGGCCTGGCGGCAGTCATCCTGCCGCGCTCGGGCCTGGGCCATAAACACGGCATCGTGCTGGGCAACCTGGTCGGCCTGATCGATTCGGACTACCAGGGCGAGCTGATGGTGTCGTGCTGGAACCGCGGCAACACACCGTTCACCATCGCGGTTGGCGAGCGCATCGCCCAGCTGGTGCTGGTGCCGGTGGTGCAGGCTCACTTCGAAATCGTCGAAGCGTTCGACGAAAGCCAGCGTGGCGCTGGCGGCTTCGGTCACTCCGGCAGCCACTGAGCCGGCAAATGACCGTTCAGGCCAAGGATGGCGAACTCTCTTGCGAAACCACCGTCCAAGCGTTCAGTTTGCGCCTGCCCAGAAAGCCTTTGACTAATGGAGCTTCCAGAGATGAACGACATGGCCCACCTGGTCCCCGCCGCATTGCCCGACAGCATTTTCCGCGCATATGACATCCGCGGCGTGGTCGGCAAGACCCTTCACGCCGAAACCGCCTACTGGATCGGCCGCGCCATCGGCGCGCAAAGCCTGGCCCAGGGCGAACCGCAGGTTTCGGTAGGGCGCGATGGCCGCCTGTCGGGCCCGATGCTGGTGGAACAGCTGATCAAAGGCCTGGTCGATGCGGGCTGCCACGTCAGCGACGTCGGCCTGGTGCCTACCCCGGCGCTGTACTACGCAGCCAACGTGCTGGCCGGCAAGTCCGGTGTGATGCTGACCGGCAGCCACAACCCGTCGGACTACAACGGTTTCAAGATCGTCATCGCCGGTGACACCCTGGCCAACGAACAGATCCAGGCCCTGCTGGCCCGCCTGAAAACCAACGACCTGACCCTGGCCCAAGGCCGCGTGGAAAAGGTCGAGATCCTCGACCGCTACTTCAAGCAGATTGTCGGCGACGTGAAGCTGGCAAAAAAGCTCAAGGTGGTGGTGGACTGCGGCAACGGCGCCGCTGGCGTGGTTGCACCGCAACTGATCGAAGCCCTGGGCTGCGAAGTGATCCCGCTGTTCTGCGAGGTCGACGGCAACTTCCCCAACCACCACCCGGACCCGGGCAAGCCGGAAAACCTCGAGGACCTGATCGCCAAGGTCAAGGAAACCGGTGCCGATATCGGTCTGGCCTTCGACGGTGACGGCGACCGCGTCGGCGTGGTGACCAACACCGGCAGCATCGTCTACCCCGACCGCCTGCTGATGCTGTTTGCCCAGGACGTGCTGTCGCGCAACCCGGGCGCCGAGATCATCTTCGACGTCAAATGCACCCGCCGCCTGACCCCGTTGATCGAACAGCACGGTGGCCGCGCCTTGATGTGGAAAACCGGCCATTCGCTGATCAAGAAGAAGATGAAGCAGACCGGTTCGCTGCTGGCAGGCGAGATGAGCGGTCACATCTTCATCAAGGAACGCTGGTACGGTTTTGACGACGGCATCTATAGCGCCGCGCGCCTGCTGGAGATCCTCAGCAAGACCGAGCAGAGCGCCGAAAACCTGTTTGCCGCCTTCCCGAACGACATTTCCACGCCGGAAATCAATATTGATGTGACCGACGAGGGTAAATTCAGCATCATTGATGCACTGCAACGCGACGCCGACTGGGGCGAAGCCAACCTGACCACCATCGACGGTGTGCGGGTCGACTACGCCAACGGCTGGGGCCTGGTTCGCGCCTCCAACACCACCCCGGTGCTGGTGCTGCGTTTCGAGGCCGACAGCGACGCCGAATTGCAACGTATCAAGGATGTTTTCCGCACCCAGTTGCTGCGGGTAGAGCCTGAGCTGCAACTGCCGTTCTGACCGACTATCTGTTCCTTACAGGAGCCCTGCATGACCCTCGATCGCGATGCCGCTTCCCATGTAGCCGAGGTTTTGTCCGAAGCACTGCCTTACATTCGCCGCTTTGTCGGCAAGACCCTGGTGATCAAGTACGGCGGCAACGCGATGGAGAGCGAGGAGCTCAAGACGGGCTTCGCCCGTGACATCGTGCTGATGAAGGCTGTGGGCATCAACCCGGTGGTAGTCCACGGCGGTGGCCCGCAGATCGGTGACCTGCTCAAGCGCCTGTCGATCGAAAGCCACTTCATCGACGGCATGCGCGTCACCGATTCGGCGACCATGGACGTTGTGGAGATGGTGCTGGGCGGCCAGGTCAACAAGGACATCGTCAACCTGATCAACCGCCACGGCGGCAGCGCCATCGGCCTGACCGGCAAGGACGCGGAGCTGATTCGCGCCCGCAAGCTGACTGTCAGCCGCCAGACGCCTGAGATGACCACTCCGGAAATCATCGACATCGGCCACGTGGGCGAAGTGGTGAGCGTGAACACCGACCTGTTGAACATGCTGGTGAAGGGCGACTTCATCCCTGTCATCGCGCCAATCGGCGTGGGTGCCAACGGCGAGTCGTACAACATCAACGCCGACCTGGTGGCGGGCAAGGTGGCCGAAGCGCTGAAGGCCGAGAAGCTGATGCTGCTGACCAACATCGCCGGCCTGATGGACAAACAGGGTCAGGTGCTGACTGGCCTGACCACCGAGCAGGTCAACGAACTGATCGCTGACGGCACCATTTATGGCGGCATGCTGCCGAAGATCAAGTGCGCGCTGGATGCGGTGCAGGGCGGCGTGAACAGCTCGCACATCATCGATGGCCGCGTGCCGAATGCAGTGCTGCTGGAGATCTTCACCGACAGCGGCGTGGGCACCCTGATTACCAACCGCAAGCCGCGCTGATTGATCGGTTAGCCTGCACTGGCCTCTTCGCGGGTAAACCCGCTCCTACAAAGGAAATCCCCATGTAGGAGCGGGTTTACCCGCGAAAGGGCCAGATCAGGCGGCACAAAAAAAGGCGACCCTCTGAAGAAGGTCGCCTTTTTCATTCCTGGGCCAGGATCAGATCCCGTACTGCGCCCGGTAGGCCTCGACAGCCGGCAGATGCTGTTTCAGCTGTGGATCGTCAGCCAGGAACTCCAGCACCTGGGTCAGCGAAACAATGCTGACCACCGGGATACCGAAGTCGCGTTCCACTTCCTGGATCGCCGACAGTTCGCCATTGCCGCGCTCTTCACGGTTCAGCGCGATCAGTACACCAGCGGCCTTGGCCTGCTGGGCGTTGATGATCTGCATGACCTCACGAATGGCGGTACCGGCAGTAATCACGTCGTCGATGATCAGCACGTCACCGGCCAGCGGCGCGCCGACCAGGCTGCCACCTTCGCCATGGTCCTTGGCTTCCTTGCGGTTGAAGCACCATGGCACGTCCAGCTGATGCTGGTCGGCAAGGGCCACGGCGGTAGTCGCCGCCAAAGGGATACCCTTGTAGGCCGGGCCGAACAGCACATCGAACGGGATCTTGCTGTCGACGATGGCGGCGGCGTAGCAACGCCCCAGCTCAGCCAGTGCGGAGCCGGTGTTGAACAAGCCGGCATTGAAGAAATACGGGCTGGTACGCCCCGATTTCAGGGTGAATTCACCGAAACGCAGTACCCCGCGATCGATGGCAAAACGGATAAAGTCGCGCTGATACGGCTGCATGAATAGTCCCGGACACCACGGATTTAGCTAAATGGGTTGAGCTCGGGTATCATACACGCACGAGATTTTTGGGGCCATTTATGCGGATCATCAGTGTGAACGTAAATGGCATTCAGGCTGCGGCCGAGCGTGGTTTGCTCAGCTGGCTGCAAGCCCAGAATGCCGACGTCATCTGCCTTCAGGATACCCGCGCCTCGGCCTTTGAACTCGACGACCCAGCTTTCCAGCTCGATGGCTATTTCCTTTATGCCTGCGACGCGGAGGTGCCTGCCCAAGGTGGTGTGGCCCTTTACTCGCGCATGCAGCCCAAGGCAGTCATCACCGGCCTGGGCTTCGAGACAGCCGACCGCTACGGGCGTTACCTGCAAGCAGATTTCGACAAAGTCAGTATTGCCAGCCTGCTGCTGCCTTCGGGCATGAACGGCGACGAAGACTTGAACCAGAAGTTCAAGTTGATGGACGACTTCGCCAAGTACCTGGACAAGCAGCGTCGCAAGCGTCGCGAATACATCTATTGCGGCTCGTTCTACGTGGCGCAGCAGAAGCTCGACATCAAGAATTGGCGTGACAGCCAGCAGTCGCCGGGCTTCCTGGCGCCAGAACGCGCCTGGATGGATGCGATCACTGGCGAGATGGGGTATGTCGATGCCTTGCGCGAAGTCAGCCGTGAAGGCGACCAGTACAGCTGGTGGCCGGACAACGAGCAGGCCGAGATGCTCAACCTGGGGTATCGGTTCGACTACCAGATCCTGACCCCGGGCCTGCGCCGCTTCGTGCGCAACGCTCGCCTGCCGCGTCAGCCACGCTTCTCCCAGCATGCGCCGCTGATCGTCGACTATGACTGGACGCTGACCATCTAAAAGGCCATTGGGGCTGCGTTGCAGCCCCAATGGTTATTTGATCGGCCGCCAGATCATCGGGTAGCGATAAGGCTTGCCCTCATTCGCCCGCACCGCCGCAATGATGATCAATATCATCACTGCCACCGTGAGCATGGCAAACAGCACCAGCCCGATAAACACGAACATCAGCAGGAAGCAGATGAACCCGGCAATGGTCACGCTGATCTGAAAGTTCAGCGCCTCTTTGCCCTGGGCGTCGATAAAAGGGTCTTGCTCGCGCTTGAGGTGCCATAGCACCAGCGGGCCCAGCAGGTGCCCAAGCGGCACTACCAGGCCCAACAGCGCGGAGAGGTGGCAGAACATCGCCCATTGCCGGATTTCGGCATTGGGCGGGGTGATCGACAGGTTCGAATCGCTCATGCCCCGCACCTCCTTGGCTGGTTTCAGTCAGCCAGTGCTGCCTGCTGCAGTTCGAAAATCTCGTTCATGCCCTTCTGCGCCAAAGCGAGCATGGCGTTGAAATCTTCCGGCTGGAACGGTGCGCCTTCGGCAGTACCCTGCACTTCGATGAAACCACCAGCGCTGGTCATGACCACATTCAGGTCGGTTTCGGCTGCGGAGTCTTCCAGGTAGTCCAGGTCGAGCACCGCTTCGCCCTGGTACATGCCTACCGACACGGCAGCGATCATGTGCTTGAGCGGGTTGCCGCCCTTGAGGCCGCCGCGCTTCTTGATCACTGCCAAAGCGTCGCACAAGGCAACCATGGCGCCGGTGATGGACGCGGTACGGGTACCGCCATCGGCCTGGATCACGTCGCAATCGACGTACAGGGTGATGTCACCGAGCTTGCTCATGTCCAGCGCGGCGCGCAGCGAACGGCCGATCAGGCGCTGGATTTCCAGGGTGCGGCCACCCTGCTTGCCACGGCTGGCTTCGCGCTGGTTACGTTCGCCGGTGGAGCGCGGCAGCATGCCATACTCGGCGGTCAGCCAGCCTTGGCCCTGGCCTTTGAGGAAGCGCGGTACACCGTTTTCAACGCTGACCGTGCAGATGACTTTGGTGTCACCGAACTCGACCAGTACCGACCCTTCGGCGTGCTTGGTGTAGTTGCGGGTGATGCGGATCGAGCGGAGCTGATCGGCAACGCGACCACTTGGACGTTTCATCTGGGATACCTGTACTGGGACTTTGAATCTGCCGAGCATTATAGAGCCCGCAGCCCGGGGAAGACATGCCTATTGTCGCGCCCGGCACAGCCCGTCGCCTTTTCCTACCGCAGTAGCCACCCGTCAGTAACATAGGCGGATTGGGCGCCACGGCGACACTGCGCTACAATCCTGCGCCTTGCAGCCGAGAGGCTCCCACCGTTCATTCATTACGCGAGGTACTCCCCATGGTGCACAGCATGACCGCTTTTGCTCGTGTCGAGCGCGCCGGCAGCCAAGGCACCCTGGTCTGGGAGCTGCGTTCGGTCAACCACCGTTACCTGGAGCCGCACCTACGCCTGCCCGAGGCCCTGCGCGACCTCGAAGGCGGTGTACGTGAAGGCCTGCGCCAGGGCCTGTCACGCGGCAAGGTGGAATGCACCTTGCGCCTCAACGAAGACAGCAATGGCAAACCGCTGAAAGTGGACCATGAGCGCGCCGCGCATCTGGTTGCCGCCGCCGAGGAAGTGGCTGGCCTGATCAAGCAGCCGGCCCCCCTGAACCCGCTGGAAGTGCTGTCATGGCCAGGCGTGCTGGTGGCCGACACCAGCGACCCCCAGGCACTGAACGCCGAAGCCATGGCGCTGTTCGACGAAGCGCTGGCCGAACTCAAGGCCGGGCGCCAGCGCGAAGGCCAGGAACTGGCCCGGCTGATCAACGAACGCCTGGACAACATGGCCAGCGAAGTCACTACCCTGCGCGCCCTGGTGCCGCAGATGCTGGCGGCGCAGCGGCAGAAGATTCTCGACCGCTTCGGCGACATGCAAGCCGAGCTGGACCCACAGCGCCTGGAGCAGGAGATGGTACTGCTGGCCCAGAAAAGCGACGTGGCAGAGGAACTCGACCGCCTCAGCACCCACGTCACCGAAGTGCGCCGCGTGCTCAAGGGTGGCGGCGCCGCAGGCCGGCGCCTGGACTTCCTGATGCAGGAACTCAACCGCGAGGCCAACACCCTCGGCTCCAAGGCCTTCGACCCACGCAGCACGCAAGCGGCGGTCAACCTGAAGGTATTGATCGAACAGATGCGTGAACAAGTACAGAACATCGAGTAAGGCCACCCCGACCATGAACCACAGCAGCGGCACCCTCTACATCGTTTCGGCCCCTTCGGGTGCCGGCAAGACCAGCCTGGTCACCGCCCTGACCAAAGACGACCAGCAGATCCGCGTCTCGGTCTCGCACACCACTCGCGCCATGCGCCCGGGCGAGCAGCACGGGGTGAACTATCACTTCGTCGTCCACGAGGAATTCAAGGCGCTGATCGCGCAAGGTGACTTTCTGGAGCATGCCGAAGTGTTCGGCAACTTCTACGGCACTTCACGCAGCGCGCTGCAGCAGACCCTGGACCAGGGCTACGACCTGATTCTGGAAATCGACTGGCAAGGTGCACAGCAAGTGCGCAAGCTGATGCCACAGGCGCTGTCGGTGTTCATCCTGCCTCCAAGCCAGGAGGCGCTTCGCCACCGCCTGGACGGACGCGGGCAGGACAGCGAAGAGATCATTGCCGGGCGCATGAAGGAAGCGGTCAGCGAGATGGTGCACTACGACGAGTATGACTACGTCATCATCAATGATGATTTCGACACGGCGCTGGCAGACTTGAAAGCAGTGTTCCGCTCGAATCGGCTGCTGCTGAAGAAGCAGCAGCAGCGTCATGCGGCATTGCTCAAGCAAATGATCGGCTGAAGATCGATGGGGCTGCATTGCAGCCCTTCGCGGGCACGCCCGCTCCCACGGATTGATCACTGCCTTGAGGCTTGTGCCGCACCTGTGGGAGCGGGCGTGCCCGCGAAGGGCCGCAGAGCGGCCCCAATGGTTTAGTCCTGCAGCGGCAAGGTAGCCTGCTGACGCAGGGTAGCCCCGAGGAAGTACGCCGGCGCACGCATGCGCGACAGCATCATCAGGCCGATGCCAAGCACCGAGATGATCGCGGCAATCACGAACACCAGCCCCAACCCGCCCACATGCGAGCCGCTGCCAAAGTCCGGCGAAGCACTGTCGATGGCGGTGCGCACGAAGATCACCGACAAGATAACACCCCCCACCAGCGGGCACAGGCCGCGCATGATGAAGTGGCGCAGGCTGTCGAACAGGCTGCCGCGGAAATACCAGACGCAGGCAAACGCGGTCAGCGAATAGTAGAAGCAGATCATCATGCCCAACGCCGTGATGGTATCTGCCAGCACGTTCTCGCTCAGCGTACGCATGGTCACGTAGAACAGGCCTGCGGCCAGGCCGGCGCAGATGGTGGCATAGCGCGGCGTTTGCGAGCGCGGGCAGACGCTGGCGAACTTCTGCGGTACCGCACCGTAATAACCCATGGCCAATAGGGTGCGCGCCGGCGCCACGAAGGTGGACTGCAGCGACGCCGCCGTACTGGCCAGCACGGCGATGGACATCAGGATCGCCAGCGGCCCCATGACCGGGCCGGCCAGGTGGGCAAAGACGTTCTCCTGGATGCGCGGGTTGTTCAGGCCCAGACCCGTTTCGCTGATACCGGCAAACTGCAGGGTGGCGATCGCGGTGAACAGGTACAGGCCGAGAATCAACATCACGGTCCAGGTAGCGGCCTTGCCCGGCACCTCTTCGCTGCCCACCGACTCTTCACTGACGGTCAGACAAGTGTCCCAGCCCCAGAAGATGAAGATCGACAATGACAGGCCAGCGGCAAAGGCCGAGAACGACTCGACACCGAATGGGTTGAACCAGGCGAAATCGAACGCCAGCGGTGGCGGCGCGGTGGTGCCGCCGAAAGCGGCGAACGCAAAGCCGATCAACACCAACAGCTGCAGGGCCACCAAGCCGTACTGCACGGTCATTGTGGTGGCGATACCCCGACAGCAGATCCACACTGCCAGGCCAATGAACACGCAACAGGTAACGATGTTGATCAACAGATTGTCGGCCAACGCTGCCAGCTCATGCTTGCCGGTGATCTGGCCAAGGAACAGGTAGAAGAAATCCACCGCCACACCTGCCAGGTTCGACAGCACGATCGTGGTGGCAACCACCAGTCCCCAGCCGCCGATCCAGCCGATCATCGGGCCGAATGCACGCGCCGACCAGGTAAACGAAGTACCGCTGTCAGGCTCCGCCGAGTTCAGCTCGCGATAGCCCAGGGCCACCAGCAGCATCGGCAAGAAGCCCACGATGAACACGGCCGGCAGGTGGGCGCCCACCTCACGCACGGTAGGGCCAAGGGCGCCGGTCAGGGTATAGACCGGGGCGATGGTGGAAATGCCCAGCACCACGCTGGCCAGCAGCCCCAAGCGACCCTTGGCCAGGCCTTTGCTGCGCTGAGTGTTGCCCGCGTCGGCCGCCACATCGGGTGGGCGGCCGGCTTCTGTGTAATTGCTCATGAGTATTTGCCGTAAATTTTGGAATTGTTTTAACAAGCCTTGGGTACAAGGCTCGCTTTCACTCATTGAAAGCTTGCTATCGGGGACGAGTCATCCGAGACCTTCGGCTGACGTCAGAATCATTCCTGCCGTAAGCCCTCCCGTGCTGCGTAGGCATTGCAGGCCTCGCGAAACGCCTGAAACAGACGCAGCGAAACCGGGTTTTCGTTGAAGCGCCACTCCGGGTGCCACTGCACCCCAAGCACAAAGCCCGGCGCCGCAGGCATGGACACCGCCTCGATCAGGCCATCCGGGGCCCGTGCCTCGACGCGCAGGCCCGGGGCCAGACGGTCGATGCCCTGGCTGTGCAGCGAATTGACCTCGAACTGCGCCGCCAGGCCCAGGCGCTCGAACAACCCGCCAGGCTCGATACTGACCGAGTGGCGAGGGCTGTATTGCACCTCCAGGGGGGCATCCTCAGGTTCGCGGTGGTCAAGGTAGCCAGGCAGCTCCTGCACACGCTGGTGCAGGCTGCCGCCAAGGGCCACGTTCAGCTCCTGGTAGCCTCGGCAGATGCAGAATACGGGCACACCGACGGCAATGGCTGCCTGCAGCAGCGGCAGGGTCAGGCGATCACGCGCCAGATCATGCCGGGTACCCGCCACACTGGGGGCGCCATTGTAATGATGCGGCTCGATATTTGAAGGCGAGCCGGTAAAAACAATGCCGTGCAGGCGAGCCAGCAGCGCTTGCGTGTCGCTGCCGCCATCACGGGCCGGCAAGATCAGTGGCAAGCCGGCAAAGCCGGCCGCCTCGACATACTTGTCGCCGACCGTGTGCGAGGAGTTCTTCCCTACCTGCTGACGGCAGGCGCTGACACCGATCAAAGGGACCGCATTTGCGCTCATGGGCTTACACCGTGTGCAGGTACCAGTTGTACTCGAGATCGGAAATCGACACTTCGAACTCGGCCAGTTCGCTTTCCTTGCAGGCCACGAAGATATCGATGTAGTCCGGGCTGATGTATTGGTTGAGGACTTCGCTGTCATCCAGCGCGCGCAGGGCATCGCGCAGGTTGTTCGGCAGGCTTTGCTCCAGCTGCTCGTAGGAGTTGCCTTCGATCGGCGCCTCGGGCTCGACCTTGTTGGTCAGGCCATGGTGAACGCCGGCAAGGATCGCCGCGAGCATCAGGTACGGGTTGGCATCGGCGCCGGCTACACGGTGCTCAAGGCGCACGTTTTCGCTGCTGTCGGTGGGCACGCGTACGGCCACGGTGCGGTTGTCCAGGCCCCAGCTCGGCGCATTGGGCACGTAGAACTGCGCACCGAAGCGGCGGTAGGAGTTGATGTTGGGGCACAGGAAGGCCATCGACGCCGGCATGGTTTCCAACACGCCACCGATGGCGTGGCGCAGCGTATCGCTTTGCAGCGGATCGTCACTGGCGAAGATGTTCTTGCCGGTTTTCTTGTCCAGCAATGAAATGTGCACATGCAGGCCGTTGCCTGCCTGGCCCGGGTAGGGCTTGGCCATGAAGGTGGTGTCCATTTCATGGTCGTAGGCGATGTTCTTGATCAGGCGCTTGAGCAGGATCGCGTAATCGCAGGCCTTCAGCGGATCCGCCACGTGGTGCAAGTTGACCTCGAACTGCGCCGGGGCGCTTTCCTTGACGATGGCGTCGGCGGGCAGGCCCTGTTCCTTGGCAGCTTCGAGCATGTCCTGCAAGCAGTCAGCGTACTCGTCGAGGTCGTCGATCAGGTACACCTGGGTCGACTGCGGGCGCTTGCCGGAGATCGGCGAGCGCGGCGGCTGCGGGCGGCCGTTGAGGTTGTCCTGGTCGATCAGGTAGAACTCCAGTTCGAACGCGGCGCAAATATCCAGGCCCAGGTCGTCGAACTTGCTCACCACCTGGCGCAGCACTTCACGCGGGTCGGCGAAGAACGGCTGGCCATCCAGCTCGTGCATGGTCATCAGCAGCTGGGCGGTGGGGCGCTTTTGCCACGGCTCGTCCGACAGCGTGCCGGGGATCGGGAAGCAGATGCGGTCGGCGTCGCCGATGTCCAGGCCAAGGCCGGTGCTTTCGACAGTGGAACCGTTGATATCAAGGGCGAACAGCGATGCGGGCAGGTTGATGCCCTTCTCGTACACCTTGTGCAGGCTGGCCCGCTCGATGCGCTTGCCACGTACCACGCCATTCATGTCGGAGATCAGCAGGTCTACGTACTGCGTGTCCGGATGGGCCTGGAGGAAGTCATTCATCTCGCTGGAAGAACTGGCGCACGGGGTTACCGACGTCATGGTGTACATCCTTTGATGTGCTGCGGCGATGTGGGGATACGGCTGGCGCCTCACGGGCGACGATGGTTGCAGCTGTTGTTGTTTTCACTTTCCCATCGTGGGGACTGGTTACCCGACCGGGCGCATTGATTCCGGGGGGCCGTTTCACTATAAAATGGCCCAGACGCAACAGACATTGGCAATTTGGCAAGCAGAGCGTGCATCAATGCAATATCAGATAACCCACGCAGACCTCTCTCTGGTCCTGGCACTGGAACGTGGCCGCTCGCTGGCCAAAGCCGCCGAACTGCTCAAAGTCGACGTTTCGACCGTGTTCCGCTCGATCCGCCGATTGGAGTCGGCGCTGGGCACCGCCTTGTTCGTCAAGAGCCGAAAGGGCTATCTGCCGACTGACACCGCCCAGGCCTTGGCCGAGCAGGCCGAACGTGCCGAGCAGGCGCTGGAAGCAGCGCGCATTGCCATGACCAGTGGCGAGCAAGTGGTCAGCGGCACGGTGCGCCTGACCTGCACAGAGGCGGTGATGCACAGCCTGTTGCTGCCCGCACTGGCCGAGTTCATGTCCAACTACCCGGCCTTGTCGCTGGAGATGGGCACCTCCAACACCTTCGCCAACCTCAGCCGGCGCGACGCCGACATCGCCCTGCGCCTGACCAATACGCCACCGGAGCACCTGGTGGGCCGCAACCTGGGTTCGACCTCCTATGTGGTCTGCGGCCAGCCACAGTGGCGCGAGCGCCTGAGCGAGTCCCCCGCCAGCGTGCCGTGGATCGCACCAGACGACTCGATGCAGGACCACCCTACGGTGGTCTGGCGCAACCAGCAACACCCGGGTCTGAGCCCGCGCTACCAGTGCAGCAGCATGTCGACCATCGCCCAGTTGGTAATGGCCGGCCTGGGCGTGGCAGCACTGCCGGACTACATGGTGCATGCGCTGCCCGGGGTGGATGCACTCAGCGGCCCCCTGCCCGGCTGCGACACTCAGTTGTGGTTGCTGACCCGGCCGGATTGCCGGGCGTTGCGCTCGGTGCAAACCTTGTTCGAAGAGCTGACCCCGCGGTTGCGTGACGCGATGCTCTGAGGTTATCGTCAGGCTCATGCACTGAGGGTGTCTGTTCCGGCCCTTTCGCGGGTAAACCCGCCGCTACAAGCTACGCGGCCCCTGTAGGAGCGGGTTCACCCGCGAAGAAGGCAGCGCAGGGTTTGCAGCTACCGCCCGGCAAAACAGCGCTTCCCTATTGGCTGGTGAATTTTTATACTATCGAGTCCGCCTGCCCATTAATGGGCTGCACGCCCACCGCAATTGCTACTGAGGAAGACCATGGCCCGCGTAACTGTTGAAGACTGCCTGGAACACGTGGATAACCGCTTTGAGCTGGTCATGCTCTCGACCAAGCGCGCTCGCCAGCTGGCGACCGGCGGCAAAGAGCCACGCGTTGCGTGGGAAAACGACAAGCCAACCGTTGTTGCCCTGCGTGAAATTGCCGAAGGCATCGTCACCAACGAGTTCATCGCCGCTGAAGAGATCGTCACCGAGGATCCGGTGTTCGCCGCATTCGAGGACGAGAACAACGAGGCTGTCTGATTGATGCCAGGTCGACGTCGTACGGCGCAAGGCCCTCTTCCTCGGCAGGAGGTGAACCCATGCCGGGTATAGAAGCCTTGGCCGAACGGCTTTCGACCTATCTTGGCCCCGAACAGGTCAACCTGGTCCGGCGCGCCTATTTCTACGCCGAACAGGCCCACGATGGGCAACGCCGCCGCAGTGGCGAGCCCTACGTGACCCACCCGCTGGCCGTGGCCAGCATCCTCGCCGACATGCACATGGACCATCAGAGCCTGATGGCGGCCATGCTGCACGATGTGATCGAAGACACCGGCATCGCCAAGGAAGCCCTCAGCCAGCAGTTTGGCGAGACCGTGGCCGAACTGGTCGATGGGGTCAGCAAGCTGACCCAGATGAATTTCGAGACCAAGGCCGAGGCGCAGGCGGAAAACTTCCAGAAGATGGCCATGGCCATGGCCCGCGATATCCGCGTGATCCTGGTCAAGCTGGCCGACCGCCTGCACAACATGCGCACCCTGGAAGTGCTGTCTGGCGAAAAACGCCGGCGCATCGCCAAGGAAACCCTCGAGATCTACGCCCCCATCGCCAACCGCCTGGGGATGCACACCGTGCGCGTAGAGTTCGAAGACCTTGGCTTCAAGGCCATGCACCCGATGCGCTCGTCGCTGATTCATCGAGCAGTGAAGAGCGCGCGCGGCAACCGCAAAGAGATCGTCGCCAAGATCGAGCACTCGCTGGCCAACTGCCTGGCCGCCGACGGCATCGAGGGCGAGGTCAGCGGTCGACAGAAACACCTCTATGGCATCTACAAGAAGATGCGCGGCAAGCGCCGTGCCTTCAACGAGATCATGGACGTGTATGCCTTCCGCATCATCGTCGACAAGGTTGACACCTGTTACCGCGTGCTCGGCGCCGTACACAACCTGTACAAGCCGCTGCCCGGACGCTTCAAGGATTACATCGCGATCCCCAAGGCCAACGGCTACCAGTCGTTGCACACCACTCTGTTCGGCATGCACGGCGTGCCCATCGAAATCCAGATCCGCACACGCGAAATGGAAGAGATGGCCAACAACGGCATCGCCGCGCACTGGCTATACAAGTCAAACGACGACGAGCAGCCCAAGGGCAGCCACGCGCGCGCCCGCCAGTGGGTCAAGGGTATCCTTGAACTGCAGCAACGTGCCGGCAACTCCCTGGAATTCATCGAGAGCGTGAAGATCGACCTGTTCCCGGACGAGGTCTACGTGTTCACGCCCAAAGGCCGGATCATGGAGTTGCCCAAAGGCTCCACGGCCGTCGACTTCGCCTACGCGGTGCACACCGACGTCGGCAACAGTTGCATCGCGTGCCGCATCAACCGCCGCCTGGCGCCGCTGTCCGAACCGCTACAAAGCGGCTCGACAGTGGAAATCGTCAGCGCCCCGGGCGCTCGGCCAAACCCGGCCTGGCTCAACTTTGTGGTCTCGGGCAAGGCACGCACGAATATCCGCCACGCGCTCAAGCAACAGCGCCGCTCGGAGTCCATCAGCCTGGGCGAACGCTTGCTGAACAAGGTACTCACTGGCTTCGACAGCAGCCTGGAGAAAATCCCCCAGGAACGCATCCAGTCTATTCTCGCCGAGTACCGCCTGGAGCTGATAGAAGACCTGCTCGAAGACATCGGCCTGGGCAACCGCATGGCCTACGTGGTCGCGCGCCGCCTGCTGTCGGCCGAAGGCGAACAGCTGCCGGCGCCAGAAGGCCCGCTGGCGATCCGCGGCACCGAAGGCCTGGTGCTCAGCTACGCCAAGTGCTGCACGCCGATCCCGGGAGACCCGATTGTCGGCCACCTGTCAGCAGGCAAGGGCATGGTCGTGCACCTGGAGAACTGCCGCAACATCAGTGAAATCCGCCACAACCCCGAAAAGTGCGTGCAACTCTCCTGGGCCAAGGACATCACTGGCGAGTTCAATGTCGAACTGCGTGTCGAACTGGAACACCAGCGCGGGCTGATCGCCCTGCTGGCCAGCAGCGTCAACGCCGCCGACGGCAACATTGAGAAGATCAGCATGGACGAACGCGACGGCCGTATCAGCGTGGTCCAACTGGTGGTCAGCGTGCACGACCGCGTGCACCTGGCGCGTGTGATCAAGAAGCTGCGTACCCTGACCGGTGTGGTCCGCATCACCCGCATGCGTACGTAGTCCGCCAACCGCAAGGAGTCATCATGAGCAAAACCGTCATCAACAGCGACAAGGCCCCTGCCGCCATCGGCACCTACTCGCAGGCGATCAAGGCCGGCAACACCGTGTACATGTCGGGCCAGATCCCTCTGGACCCGAAGACCATGGAGCTGGTCGAAGGCTTCGAAGCCCAGACCGTGCAGGTGTTCGAGAACCTCAAGGCCGTGGCTGAAGCTGCTGGCGGTTCGTTCAAGGACATCGTGAAACTGAACATCTTCCTCACCGACCTGAGCCACTTCGCCAAGGTAAACGAGGTGATGGGCCGCTACTTCGAACAGCCCTACCCGGCCCGCGCCGCCATCGGCGTTGCCGCACTGCCGAAAGGCGCCCAGGTCGAAATGGACGCCATCCTGGTCATCGAATGATGCCCTGGTGACGGGCCCTGCCCGTCACCCTCCTTCCTCTGCAAGGTTACCCCGTCATGCGTCAAGCACTGCCCTTCGCGCTGGCAGCCCTGCTACTGGGCGGCTGCACCAGCCACAAACCCGAAGATTTCAACGGCATCTGGATCAACCAGGAAGCCATCACTGCGGCGGTCAAAGCCGGCAGCCTGCGCCAGGCGCTGAATGAGCACGGCCCAGTGTTCGAGTGGAAGCTCGACGTGGCCAATCAGCAAGCTAGCTATAGCAATGGTTTCGAGGCCGCTGACGGCCAGCTGAGCGCCAATGAAAAGCAATGGCAGGCCCGTTTCCAAGGCGGCCAGACCGAGCAGCTTTCGCTCGATGGCGACGAGCTGCTGGCCGTCGACCAGAACGGCACCAAGCAGACCTTTGTGCGCGCCAAGGCGCAGGCTGCAGCCAATGCACCACTGGGCAGCAGCTTCGAGAAAGCGCTTTACCAAGCCTACCTGGGTGGTAACTGGAAGATCGTCGAAGGCCAAGGCAAGGGCGCCAGCGTGCGCTTCAGCGACACCGGCAACGTCACCGGCCTACCCGGACCGGACCGCTTCGCCCTGTGCCTGGCAGGTGATTGCGCGACCATGGGTGGCAACAATGACAGCCTGTGGCTGGAGCGCAACCAGCGTGGTGCACCGTTCATCATCAAGCGCGATGGTGACAAGCTGGAGATTTTCCAGGCAGTGAACCGTGCACAGCCGGATGAAATGCCAGAGCTGGCAGCGGGCAAGCGTCAGTGGACGCTGGAGCGCAGCTGAGATGATGCGCGGTCCCTGTAGGATCGGGTTTACCCGCGAAGAAGACACCGCGGTGGATGGCACGGGCTTCGCCCGTGTTCGCGGGCAAGCCCGCTCCCACAGGGATCGCGCCAGCTTTTAGAAATTGAGCAAGACAGTTGCTCCCACAAGGCATCGCGCCAGTTGCCAGCTAGGCTTTTCCTGCCAGTATCGCGGCGTAGCCTTCCTTGTAGCTCGGATATACCGGCGCCCAGCCCAGCGCCCGCGCCCGGGCATTGCTGCAGCGCTTGCTGCCAGTACGCCGCACCCGCTGCTCATCGGACCATTCGGTAACGCCCATATACGCCCGCAGCCAGGCCACAACATCGGCCAGCGGCGCCGGGTCATCATCGACGCCAATGTAGCAGTCGTCCAGAGCCTTGCCATCAGCATCGGCCTGCAGCAGAAACGCCAGCAGGCTGGCGGCATCTTCGGCATGAATGCGGTTGCCATACAGCGGCGGCTCCTCGGCAACGCGGTAACCCTGACGCACCTGGCTCAGCAACCACTCGCGCCCTGGGCCATAGATACCGGTCAGGCGGACCACGCTCGCCGGGATGCCGCTGGCCAGTGCCAACCGTTCAGCCTCCAGCATCACACGCCCGGAATAGCCCTCGGGCTCGGTGGCAGCGCCCTCAGCTATCCACTCGCCGTCCTTCTGCGCATACACGCTGCTGCTGGAGACGAACAATAGCCGGCGCGGGCGTTGGCCACGCTCGGCCAACCAGGCCAACACATGGCGCAAACCATCGACATAGGCTGCTTGGTAACCCGCCTCATCGTGCTGGCTGGCCGCCACGCAGTACACAAGGTAGTCCAGCGGGCCCTGTGGCCAGGCCTGCGGTATCGACGGTTCGGCCAAATCTGCGGCAACCGGCTGAACCCCTGCGGGCAGCTGACCAACAGAACGGCGCAGGCCGCTCACCTGCCAGCCTTTAGCCAACATCTGCCTGGCCAGACGCCCACCCACATCACCACAACCCACCACCATCACGGAAAGGTCTGACATCTCTAAACTCCCTAGACCAATAGATCAGCCTGGCCACGCTACACGATGGGCGGCTAGACCATAGGCGAAAAAAGCTACAATATTACTTTTGTTAACAAGAATTACTTGCAATAATGGCGGCCAAATTGTTCTCGGCCTACATCGAGGCCTTGGAGAACGTTCACTTTTTCTTCATCAGGTCCGGCCAGCATGACACGTACTCAACCTTCCGCTTCGCCAACCCCGTCGCGCGCCTGGCGCGCCATCGCCGCGCTGACACTCAGCCTGGTGCTGGCCCCGGTGGCCATGGCCGATGAGCCAACCACCAACGCCGCCACACCTGCTGCTGCCACTGCCCCGGCCGCACCTGCTGCTGCCCCGGCGGATGCACCGGCGCCTGATGCCACTGCCAGCAACCCGGCCGCAGCAGACCCGAGCGTTCAAGCCCTGGTCGAAGACACCTCGCTGGGCATGGCCCATGACCTGTCCCCATGGGGCATGTACAAGAACGCCGACATCGTGGTGAAGATCGTCATGATCGGCCTGGCCATCGCCTCCATCATCACCTGGACCATCTGGATTGCCAAAGGCTTCGAGCTGATGGGCGCCAAGCGTCGCCTGCGTGGTGAAATCGCCCAGCTGAAGAAGTCCACCACCCTGAAAGAAGCCAGCGAGGTCACCAACAAGGAAGGCACCCTGGCCCACACCCTGGTCCACGACGCCCTCGAAGAGATGCGTCTTTCGGCTAACGCTCGCGAAAAAGAAGGCATCAAGGAGCGCGTCAGCTTCCGTCTGGAGCGCCTGGTGCATGCCAGCGGCCGCACCATGAGCAGCGGCACCGGCGTCCTCGCAACCATCGGCTCCACCGCGCCGTTCGTCGGCCTGTTCGGTACCGTATGGGGCATCATGAACAGCTTCATCGGCATCGCCAAGACCCAGACCACCAACCTGGCCGTCGTTGCCCCAGGTATCGCCGAAGCGCTGCTGGCCACTGCTCTGGGCCTGGTTGCGGCAATCCCGGCCGTGGTCATCTACAACGTCTTCGCCCGCTCCATTGCCGGTTACAAGGCGCAGGTGTCCGATGCCTCCGCCCAGGTACTGCTGCTGGTCAGCCGTGATCTGGACCACCAGGGTAGCGAGCGCGCCGCCCCGCACATGGTGAAAGTGGGGTAAGCCATGGGCCTGCATCTCAACGAAGGTGGCGACGACCTCGCCGAAAACCACGAAATCAACGTTACGCCGTTCATCGACGTGATGCTGGTGCTGCTGATCATCTTCATGGTCGCCGCCCCCTTGGCTACGGTCGACATCAAGGTCGACCTGCCGGCCTCAACCGCCAAACCGGCGCCAAGGCCGGAGAAACCGGTGTTCGTCAGCGTCAAGGCCGACCAGAAGCTGTATGTCGGCGACGATCAGGTTGCTGCACCCGATCAGCTTGGCCCGATGCTCGACGCCAAGACCAAGGGTGACAAGGAAACCACCATCTTCTTCCAGGCTGACAAAGGCGTGGATTACGGCGACCTGATGGAAGTGATGAACAACATGCGCGCGGCCGGCTACCTGAAAGTCGGTCTGGTAGGTCTCGAGACGGCAGCCAAGAAATGATGAAAACGCGCTCTAACATGGCGCGCTACGGTGGCAGCCTGGCGATCGTGCTGGGTGTGCACGTGGTCGCCGTGCTGCTGACGCTCAACTGGTCGGTGCCACAGGCCATCGAGCTGCCCCCGGCAGCGATGATGGTCGAACTGGCACCGTTGCCGGAGCCTGCGCCACCACCACCCCCAAAGGCAGCTCCGCAGCCACCGGCCCCGGTCGAGGAACCACCGTTGCCGAAGCTGGCAGAAGCGCCCAAGCCCAAGATCGCCATCCCCAAGCCGCCCAAGCCGAAGGCCAAGCCCCAGCCGCCCAAGCCCGAGAAAAAGCCTGAGCCGCCGAAGGAAGCACCACCCACCGAGCAAACGGTGGACGCACCGCCCAGCAACTCGCCACCGCAGAAGTCCGCGGCACCGGCACCGAGCATTGCGTCCAACAGCAACGCCTTGCCAACCTGGCAGAGCGACCTGCTGCGCCACCTTGCCAAGTACAAGCGTTACCCGGAAGACGCGCGCCGTCGCGGCCTGCAAGGCATGAACCGCCTGCGCTTCGTGGTCGACGCCGAAGGCAAGGTCGTGTCGTACTCCATGGCCGGTGGCTCAGGCAGTGCCGCACTGGACCGGGCGACCCTGGAAATGATCCGTCGGGCCGGCACGGTACCCAAGCCGCCACCCGAGTTGCTGAACAATGGCACGATTGAAGTCGTGGCACCGTTCGTCTACTCACTGGACCGCCGCTAAGACTTTTGCTTCTGTCACAATTCGGCAAGTCTGATAACGTGCGTCTATCGATTGCAGCCGCTATGCTGGGCCCGCAACTTCATGGACGCACGTTATGACCCTTACAGAATTACGCTACATCGTCACACTCGCCCAGGAACAGCACTTCGGCCATGCCGCCGAGCGCTGTCACGTGAGCCAACCCACCCTGTCGGTCGGTGTGAAGAAGCTCGAGGACGAGCTTGGCGTTCTGATCTTCGAGCGCAGCAAAAGCGCAGTACGCCTGACCCCGGTCGGCGAAAACATCGTCGCCCAAGCGCAGAAGGTACTGGAGCAGGCCCAGGGCATTCGCGAGCTGGCCCAGGCCGGCAAGAATCAGCTGACCGCTCCGCTCAAGGTCGGCGCCATCTACACCGTCGGCCCCTACCTGTTCCCGCACCTGATCCCGCAGCTGCACCGCGTGGCGCCGCAAATGCCGCTGTACATCGAAGAAAACTTCACCCACGTACTGCGCGAAAAGCTGCGCAACGGCGAACTGGACGCGGTGATCATCGCCCTGCCGTTCAACGAAGCCGACGTGCTGACGCTACCGCTATACGACGAACCGTTCTGCGCCCTGATGCCTGCCGACCACCCATGGACGGCGAAAAAGACCATCGACACCGCCATGCTCAATGACAAGAGCCTGTTGCTGCTTGGTGAGGGCCACTGCTTCCGTGACCAGGTACTGGAAGCCTGCCCTACCCTGAACAAGGGGGGTGAAGGCTCAAGGCACACCACGGTCGAATCCAGCTCGCTGGAAACCATCCGTCACATGGTGGCTTCCGGCCTTGGCGTATCGATCCTGCCGCTGTCGGCAGTGCACAGCCATCACTATGCCCCCGGCGTCATCGAAGTGCGCCCGCTGACGGCACCGGCACCGTTCCGCACGGTAGCCATCGCCTGGCGCGCCAGCTTCCCGCGGCCAAAGGCCATCGAGATCCTCGCCGATTCGATCCGCCTGTGCTCGGTCGCCAAAAACCCTGCGGAACAACCGGCCTGAGTCATGAGTGAGCTGTCGAAGGTCCCGGTCACAGTACTGAAAGGTGTGGGCGAGGCGATGGCGGAGAAACTCGCCAAGGTCGGCCTGGAAAACCTGCAGGACGTGTTGTTCCACCTGCCCCTGCGCTACCAGGACCGCACGCGCGTGGTGCCAATCGGCCAGCTGCGTCCCGGCCAGGATGCGGTTATCGAGGGTGTGGTCAGTGGTGCCGATGTGACCATGGGCAAGCGCCGCAGCCTGGTGGTGCGCCTGGGCGACGGCAGCGGTGTGCTGACATTGCGCTTCTACCACTTCAGCAACGCGCAGAAAGAGGGCCTGAAGCGGGGCACCCACCTGCGCTGCTACGGAGAAGCCCGACCCGGCGCTTCGGGCCTGGAAATCTACCACCCGGAGTACCGTGCGCTGAACGGCAACGAGCCACCACCACCGGTGGAGCAGACCCTGACGCCAATTTACCCGTCCACCGAAGGCCTTACCCAGCAACGCCTGCGCCTGTTGTGCCAGCAGAGCCTTGCGCTGCTTGGCCCGCGTAGCCTGCCCGACTGGCTGCCTGACGAACTTGCCCGGGACTACCAGCTGGCACCCCTGGACGAAGCCATCCGCTACCTGCACAACCCGCCGGCCGACGCCGACCTCGAAGAGCTTGCCGAAGGCCAGCACTGGGCCCAGCATCGCCTGGCTTTCGAAGAATTGCTGACCCATCAGCTGTCGCAGCAACGCCTGCGCGAAAGCCTGCGCAGCCTGCGTGCGCCGGTACTGCCCAGGGCCACGCGCCTGCAGGCGCAATACCTGGCTAACCTGGGCTTCCAGCCGACCGGCGCGCAGCAGCGGGTAGCCAACGAAATTGCCTACGACCTTAGCCAGCACGAACCGATGATGCGTCTGGTGCAGGGCGACGTGGGTGCCGGCAAGACCGTGGTCGCTGCACTGGCGGCGTTGCAGGCGCTGGAGGCGGGCTACCAGGTGGCATTGATGGCACCCACCGAGATCCTCGCCGAGCAGCACTACATTACCTTCAAGCGCTGGCTGGAACCGCTGGGCATCGAAGTCGCCTGGCTAGCCGGAAAACTCAAGGGCAAGGCCCGGGCAGCCTCCCTGGAGCAGATCGCCAACGGCGCACCCATGGTGGTCGGCACCCACGCACTGTTCCAGGAAGAGGTAAGGTTCAAGCACTTGGCCCTTGCGATCATCGACGAACAGCACAGGTTCGGCGTACAGCAACGCCTGGCCCTGCGCAAGAAGGGCGTGGCCGGCGAGCTTTGCCCGCACCAATTGATCATGACCGCCACGCCTATTCCGCGCACCCTGGCCATGAGCGCCTACGCCGACCTGGACACCTCGGTGCTCGACGAATTGCCGCCAGGGCGTACGCCGGTGAACACCGTGCTGGTGGCCGACAGCCGCCGCTTCGAAGTGGTCGAGCGGGTACGCGCCGCCTGCGCCGAGGGGCGCCAGGCCTATTGGGTATGCACGCTGATCGAAGAGTCCGAAGAACTCACCTGCCAGGCCGCCGAAAGCACCTATGAGGAGCTTGGCAGTGCGCTGGGTGAACTGAAGGTGGGGTTGATCCATGGGCGCATGAAACCGGCAGAAAAAGCCGAGATCATGGCCGAGTTCAAGGCTGGCAACCTGCAGCTTCTGGTCGCCACCACGGTCATCGAGGTGGGCGTGGACGTGCCCAACGCCAGCCTGATGATCATCGAGAACCCCGAGCGCCTGGGCCTTGCGCAGTTGCACCAGCTGCGTGGCAGGGTTGGCCGGGGCAGCGCCGTGAGCCATTGCGTGCTGCTGTACCACCCGCCGCTGTCGCAGATCGGCCGCGAGCGCTTGGGGATCATGCGAGAGACCAACGACGGCTTCATCATCGCCGAAAAAGACCTTGAACTGCGTGGCCCGGGCGAGATGCTCGGCACCCGCCAGACCGGTCTACTGCAGTTCAAGGTCGCCGACCTGATGCGCGACGCCGACCTGCTGCCGGCCGTGCGCGACGCGGCCCAGGCCTTGGTATCACGCTGGCCGGAACACGTCAGCCCGCTGCTGGACCGCTGGCTGCGCCACGGCCAACAATATGGCCAAGTGTGACGCTAGTCCCAGAATGGATCCAGATTTGCTCGCAGGCTGGTTATACTTCGCGTTTAAAAGATACAGTGGATACGGACCATGACTGAAGTTGCCCTGGAAACCGCAACCCCACACGCCCCCTCCGTCATCAGGCTGCTGCTCGACAAACTCGGCGTGCCCTACCGCCAGGTGGTCGAACACTCGCACCTGCCTGCGGCTTCGCGGGTGCAGGCTGTCCTTCTCGACGACGAGGTCGGCGCCCTCATGGTGCTGTTCCCGCAGAGCCACCTGCTGGACCTCAACCGGCTGGCCGAGCTGACCGGGCGCAAGCTGACCGCCGTGTCGGTGCCGCGCCTGAAGCAGATGCTCGACAAGCACCACCTCAAGGCCCTGCCGGGCATCCCGGCGCTGACCAGCTCGCCATGTCAGTACGAAAAGAGCCTGCTCGACGCTGAAACTGTCTTTATCCAGTCAGGCGAAGCCGGCCTGTTGCTGGAAATTGAACGCGCACACTTCAAGCGCATGCTGGCCAAGGCCAGCGCCAGCAGCTTCGGCCAGCAAGTCGAAGCGATCAGTCCCAATCTCGACCGCCCCGATGACGACACCCGGGAAATCACCGATGCGGTCCAGGCCTTCACTGCCCGACGCATTCAGAAACGCCTGGAAGAAACCATCGAAATTCCACCGCTCGCCGACACCGCGCAGAAGATCATCAAGCTGCGGGTAGATCCCAACGCCAGCATCGACGACATCACCGGCGTGGTCGAAACCGACCCGGCGCTGGCGGCACAGGTGGTGAGCTGGGCTGCATCGCCCTACTATGGTTCGCCGGGCAAGATCCGCTCGGTGGAAGACGCCATCGTGCGTGTACTGGGTTTCGACCTGGTGATCAACCTGGCCCTGGGCCTGGCGCTGGGCAAGACCTTGAGCCTACCCAAAGACCAACCGCAGCAGGCCACGCCCTACTGGCAACAATCGATCTACACCGCCGCGATCATCGAAGGCCTGACCCGCGCCATGCCTCGTGCAGAACGCCCCGAGGCCGGGCTGACCTACCTGGCCGGGCTACTGCACAACTTCGGCTACCTGCTGCTGGCACACGTGTTCCCGCCGCACTTCTCGCTGATTTGCCGCCACCTTGAGGTCAACCCGCATTTGAACCACACCTATGTGGAGCAACACTTGCTGGGCATCAGCCGCGAACAGATCGGTGCCTGGCTGATGAAGCTGTGGGACATGCCAGAAGAGCTGTCGACTGCCTTGCGCTTCCAGCACGATCCGGCCTACGACGGCGAATATTTCGCGTTCCCCAACTTGGCGTGCCTGGCCACCCGCCTGCTGCGCTCGCGAGGTATAGGCTCAGGGCCGCAGGAAGAGATACCTGACGAACTGCTGGAACGCCTGAGCATTACCCGGGACAAGGCCGAGGATGTGGTGAACAAGGTGCTCGAAGCAGAGAACCTGTTGCGTGAGCTGGCTTCGCAGTTCCATGCACCGCATTAAGCATTAACACATAGCCTGTGGGAGCAACTGTCTTGCTCAATTTCTAAAAGCTGGCGCGATCCCTGGACTGCCCCCAAGAAGTTGGACACCAATCCAACCCTTGGGGGATCTATGGGTAAGT
>NZ_JBAMDI010000083.1:0-50818 GCF_036961695.1 Pseudomonas sp. CGJS7
GTGGCACGATCCCCAACGCCCGCTCGATCTGCGCCGGATCGAATCGCTTGCCGCCCTTGAACACCATCTCGACCTTGCGGATGTCTTCCATGTCCTTGAGCGGGTCGCCGTCGATCACCACCAGGTCGGCGAATTTGCCCGGCGCGATCGCGCCGCGGTCCTTGTCCACGCCCAGCACCTGCGCCGGCGTCAGCGTCGCCATGCGCAGCACTTCGGCGTTGGGAATGCCGGCGCGGGCGTAGCTCGCCAGTTCGGAATGCAGCATGTAGCCGGCCAGCGCGTCGGTGCCGGGCATGATGGTCACGCCCGCGTCGTACAAGGCCTTGAGCAAACGCATCATCGCCGGAAACGACTGCGCGTAAGCCTCTTCCTCGCCCTTGGGCGCCTTCAGCGCGCCCCAGCTGAGGTTGCGCTGCGCCTGCGGCGGCAGGCGCGAAGCCACGGTCTTCAGGCCCGGCGGGGTCTTGTCTTTAGGATCGCCGGCGAAGAGATCCTGGGCGATGCCCATGGTCGGGTCGAGCACGGTGCGGTGGCGCTTGAGGAACTCGATGAACTCGCGCACTTCGGGTTTGTCCGGCGGGAACTCGGCGGCGTGCGCGGCGACTTCGGTCAGCCGCTTCATGGTGTGGGTCTCCTGGACCCGCGGATACATGAAGTTGAGTTCGACGAACAACAGGTGCTGCAGCTCGTCCGCGCCGCCTTCGATGAACTGCCGCGCCGACATGTACGCCGGTACGTGCCCGCTGTAGCGCATGCCGCGGGCGTGGGCGCGGTCGGCGATCACCGGCACCAGTTCGGGTTTGAGCGAGGAGTAGCTCTTGATCTGGACGTAGCCGTGGTCGGCGTACCAATCCACCGCCTTGATCGCTTCTTCCGGCGTGGCCACCAGCATCTTGGTCGGGCCGGCGTAGGGGCCCGGGCCGTCGATGAAACCGGCCGCGAGCACGCGCGGGCCGATCTCGGTGCCGGCGTCGAAGCGTTTGACCTTTTCCAGGAACGCATCGGTGTTGTTGGCCATGTCGCGCGAACTGGTGATGCCGTTGGCGATGTCCATCGGTCCGTCGGAATCGGAATAGTGCTTGTGCACGTCCCACATTCCGGGCATCAGGAAGCGATCGCCGGCATCGTAGATTTCGGCGTTGGCCGGCGCTTTCAACGAGGCGTCCGGCCCGACCCGGATCACCCGTTCGTTTTCGACCAGCACGCTGGTGTTCGCGGTCACGCTGAGGTCGCGCGGATCGAACAGGCGCGCGTTGCGGATCAGCAGCGGGCCCTTGGGCGCGTGAGTGAGTTCGCGCGCCATCCGCAGCGCCCATTGCGCGCCGGCCTGCTCTTGCAGTTCGATCAGCTTGGGCAGCGAATCCTGCAGCTCCGGCGACAGCACCGAGACCCAGCCCGAGGCGAAGATCACCGCCGCGGTATTGCCTTGCGCGTCCAGCCACACCGAGCCCGGCGTGTAGTCCAGACCGGAGATGCGATACAGCGACAGGCTGCGCGGCCCGCTCTTGCTCGCGATCTCGAACGTGCCGGCGTCTTCCAGCCGCGCTTCGCCCGCCGGCAATAAGGCCAGTTTGCGTTCCGGCGCCTTCAGCAACGCGCGCGCCAGCACGCCCTGCATTTCCGGGGTGGCGTTGAGCGGCAGGAAGAACGCGGGCGCGCTCAGGGTTTTCTCGCCTTGTTCGCTGTCGTTCTTCCAGCTGGCCTTGCCGGCTTGCAGGCTGAAGTGCTCCTTGATCGGCACCTTCAGATAGTTGTTGCCCTCGGCGTGGTACTCGGTCGGAATGCCGGCCGCGTCCAGAGTCCAACGGCTTTTGATGTGATCGCCGCGGCCGCGGTCCTGGTACTGGAATTCGGCCTGGCCGCTGCCGTCGGCGGCGGTGTCCACGGTTTGCTGGCCGGCGGGTTTGCCTTGCATCAACACGGTTTGTTCGCGCTTGCCGGGCGCGGCGAGCGCGTCGGTTATCGCCAGCGACAGCAGCAACGGGGCGAGCGACAGCAACAGCGGAGCGGTCATGCGCATGACAGGGCCTCGGCTTTGCGTGAGAACGGTGCTGGAAACATCGCCCGGCGGGCGATGCGGCGCCGGCGACGACAGCCTGGATATATAGCCGATCCCGCCGCGCCGGGGATGTGCCGGAAGCAGCTGAAAAAACGACGGCCCGGAAATCCGGGCCGTCGGCGTTGCTGGATTTTCGCGTTGCGGCGTCAGCTCACCACTTGTAGCCGACCTTGAGGTAGGCGAACGCGCCGTTGAAGCCGAACGGCGAGGCGGTGTTGTAGGGCAGGTAATTGCGGGTGCCGCGCACCAGGTTCTGCTCGTCGGGGTATTCGTTGAGGACGTTGTCGCCGCCGACGGTGAAGTCCCAGTTGTTCAAGCGATAGGTGGCGGCCAGGTCGAGCGTCCATTCCGCGCCGAAGGTCTGATCCTGCAGCGGGTCGGTCTGGTGCAGTTCGGTGAACTCGCCGTAGCGGGTGGCGGTGGCGTTGAAGGTCCAGTTGCCGGTCTTCCAGTCGCCGGCGAGGAAGAACTTGTCCTTCGGCGCGCCCTTGGTGATGCGGCCGATCTCGGTGCGGCCGATGCGCACCGCGCTCGGATCGATCGCCGCCAGCCGCGGCGGGTTCGGTGCGATGTGTTCGATCTCGGTCTTGGAGTAGTTGTAGCCGGCGGTGAGGCTGAGCTTGCCCGCGCCGACGTCCCAGGCCTGGGTCGCGATCACGTCCACGCCCTGGGTCTTGGTGTCGACCGCGTTGGTGAAGTAACGCCCGCCGCCGATGCCCGGATAGCCGTTGGCCTGCAGGTAGTTGCGCACCGCGGTGCTGGTGAGGTTTTCCGACAGCAGGATGCGGTCGTCGACCTTGATGTGGTACGCGTCGACGGTGATGTACAGGCCGTCGGTGGGTTGCAGCACCAGGCCCAGGCTGTAGTTGGTCGATTCCTCAGCCTTCAGCGCTTCCGAACCCAACGCCACCGCGGCCGGATTGTCGACGCGGAAGGTGCCGATCTCATACGGAATGCCGCTGATGAAGTTGGTGGCGATCGACTGGAAGAACTGCTGCTGCAGCGACGGCGCGCGGAAGCCGGTCGAGGCGGTGGCGCGCAGCGCGACCTTGTCGGTGAAGGCGTAACGCGCCGACAGCTTGCCCGAGGTGGTGTCGCCGAAATCGCTGTAGCTCTCGTAGCGCGCGGCCAGGCCGGCGGAGAACTTGTCGCTGAAGTCGGCTTCGGCGTCGATGTACAGCGAGTAGCTGTGGCGGTCGTAATCGCCGGCGTCGCTGGCGCGGAAACCGGAGAACACCTGCGCGCCGGGAATGATCTGGCCGTTGGACGCCGGCACCCCGCCGTTGGCGTAGGACAGCGGTTCGCCGGCGCGCTGGCTGAACTCCTCGCCGCGCCACTCCGCGCCCCAGGCGAAGGTCACCGGGTACTGCCAGCCGAAATCCACCGGGCGGGTGAAGTCCAGGTTCAACACGTGTTGGGTCACTTCCAGCGCGCCGGCGTAGAACTGGGTCGGCGAGCTCGGGCCCAGGCTGCGGTTGAGGGTGTTTTCGATATCGAAGGTCAGGCCGTTGTGGCCGTAGTTGTAGCTGAAATCGATCTGGGTGCCGCCGGCGGTTTCGCTGCGCAGGCCGATCACCGCGGCGCGGTCCTTGCTGATGTTGTGGATCTGCGGCAGGAAGCCGTTGGGATAGATCGAGGGGATGTTGCGCGGGTCGGCGGCGAAGCGGAAGTAACCGTTGGAGAGCACGTCGCGCTTGCTGTAGCTGCCGAAGGAATAGAAGGTCAGGTAATCGGCGGCCTTGTACTCGCCGTTGTAGGAGATCGCGCCGCTGTCGATTTCGGGATCGCCGTAGCGCTGTTCGACCACGCCCTGGAACGGCCGCGCGCGGTTGGTCTGATCCTGATGCCCGCCTTGCGCGGCCAGATGCAGCTTGCCGTTTTCGCCGAGCTTGAGGCCGGCGTCGGCGGAGAGCTGGTACTGCTTGCCGTCGCCGGCGCTGTACTGGCCGTAACGCGCGGCGATGCTGCCGCCCGAATCGCTGCCCTTGAGCACCACGTTGACCACGCCGGCGATCGCGTCGGAGCCGTATTGCGCCGAAGCGCCGTCGCGCAGCACTTCCACCCGCTCGATCGAGGCGATCGGAATCGCGTTGAGATCGACCGGCGAGGAGCCGCGGCCCTGGCTGCCGTTGAGGTTGATCAGCGCGGTGGTGTGGCGGCGCTTGCCGTTGACCAGCACCAACACCTGATCCGGCGCGAGACCGCGCAATTGCGCCGGGCGCACCGCGTCGGTGCCGTCGGTGATCGCCGGGCGCGGGAAGTTCAACGAGGGCAGGGCGCGCGACAAGGCGGTGGCCAGCTCGACCGTGCCGGTGGCTTCCAGGGTTTCGGGAGTGATGATGTCGATCGGTGCGGTCGACTCGGCGACGGTGCGGTCGCTGACCCGGGTGCCGGTGACGATGACTTGATCCAGGGTCGTCGCTTCGCGCTGCGGGGCGCTGGACGCCTCCTGGGCGAAGGCGGCCGGGGCGGCGAGGGCGATCAGCAGGCCCAGGGCCAGCGGGTGACGGGGTCCGGCGAGCTTGCGGCGAGCGTGCATGAAGACTCCAGGTGAGGGACTGACAGCGATGTCATCCGGGTTTAACACGGTTATAACAAGTGGGTCAATAAAACGGCCAAGGTTGGCTTAGCGCAAGTAATCAAAAAGTGGTAGGCGCCACGTTTTTGGCTTTGCGCGAGGCCGCGCAGTGGCCTGCGGCTTGCGCGGGCGCGACGGTTCGCGGGCGCGGCCCAGCGGGGACACCGAAAAAAACGCCGGGTCGCATCGACTACGAACCCGGCGTCCGGAAGTGGGGGTGGTGGAGGAGGTGCCGAACCCGGCGGGCATCCCGATGCGCTCGCCGCGACTGCGTCGGCGATTGCCGGGCATCCTCGACGATCGCGACGGGCGAATGAATCGGACACGTCCGAAATGCGCCCGCTCATCCAGGCGCGTGGCCGCTGCGTGCGTCGCGACCCCACCCCATACCCTGGCGTCGGCAAGGGTGGGCGCTGTTAAGATGCCCGCGCTCAAGGTGATCGCCGACACAGTCCGGCGATTGAAACGGGAATCCGGTTGCGTCCTGGCTCTGCCAGTCCGCTCATGCCGGAGCTGCCCCCGCAACGGTAGGCGAGTCAACGCACCGCAACGGCCACTGTGCTCAGGCACGGGAAGGCGCGGTACGGGAATCGGGTCCGGCAGATCGGACCTGCGGATTCCGCTCGCGAGCCCGGAGACCGGCCCGGAGCGCGAACCGACAGGCGGAGGGCCTGGTTCTCGGGCGTCGCGCGCTTGCGTGTGCTCCCCGGCCGCTCTCCGTTTGTCCCGACCCTGTCTGGACCGCGCGGGTGAGGCGCGGCCTTGGAGATCTGCCAGTGATTGCGTCTGTTGCTTCCGTCCGTTTCCGCGCCGCCGGCGCGGGCTTGTTGCCGCGCGTGGGTTTGTGCGCGGCGTTGACCTCCGCCCTGTTCGCCGCGCACGCCGCGCCGGCCGCGGTCGATCTCGACCAGGTCGTGGTCACCGCCACCCGCACCGCCAAAACCCAGGACGCCACCCTGGCCGCGGTCACGGTCATCGACCGCGCCGAAATCGAGCGCTTGCAGCCGGCCTCGCTGCCGGACCTGCTGCGCGGCACGCCGGGCGCGTCGTTGGCCAACAACGGCGGCCCGGGCAAATCGACCTCGCTGTTCTTGCGCGGCACCGAATCCGATCACGTGCTGGTGTTGATCGACGGCATCAAGGTCGGCTCGGCCACCAGCGGCGGCGCGTCGTTGCAGGACATTCCGGTCGAACAGATCGAGCGGGTGGAAATCGTGCGCGGCCCGTTCTCCAGCCTGTACGGTTCCGAAGCCATCGGCGGGGTGATCCAGATTTTCACCCGGCGTCCGCGAGGCCCGTTCGCGCCGAATTTCAGCGTCGCCCTGGGCAGCAACCAGACCCACCGCGCCTCGGCCGGCGTCGCCGGCAAGGGCGAGCGCGGCTGGTATTCGATCAACGCCGCGCACGAGGACACCGACGGCATCAACGCCTGCCGCGGCAAGCCTTCGCCGGGCGGCGCGGGTTGCTTCACCAACTCGCCCGATCGCGACGGTTACCGCAACAGCTCGTTGACCGCGCAAGGCGGCTATAACTTCAACGAACAATGGGACGCCGAAGCGCGCGCGTTCCGCGCCGAGGGCAACAACCTTTACGACGGCAGCCAGAACAACCAGGCCGACACCGTCCAGCAAGTGCTCGGCGCCAAGCTGCGTTACCGCCCCAGCGAGCGGGTTGCGCTGAGCGCCAGCGCCGGCCGCAGCGAGGATCTCAGCGACAACTACAAGGACGGCAAGTACTCCAGCACCTTCGACACCCGGCGCCAGTTGGGATCGGTGCAGGCGGATATCGGCTTCGGCCGCAATCTGCTGACCGCCGGCTTCGATTGGCAGCGCGATGAGGTCGAAAGCAACACCCGCTATGCCCGCGACCGCCGCATCCTGCGCGGCGCGTTCGGCCAGTGGCAGGCCGATTTCGGCGCGCAATCCTTGCAGCTCAGCGCGCGCCGCGACGACGACAGCCAGTTCGGCGGCAAGACCACCGGCAGCGTGCTGTGGGGCTGGGACTTCACCCAGGCGCTGCGCCTGACCGCCAGCTACGGCAGCGGATTCAAGGCGCCGACCTTCAATGAGCTGTATTACCCCGGTTACGGCAATCCGGATCTGTCGCCGGAAACCTCGCGCAGTTTCGAACTCGGCCTGCGCGGCACCTTCGGCGAGCAGCGCAAGCAAGTGTGGTCGATCAATGCGTATCAGACCCGGATCGACGACATGATCGCTTACGACGCCTCGCGCGGCCTGCCGGGCAATGTCGACCGCGCGCGCATCCGCGGCGTGGAAGCGGTGTTGGATACGCGCTTGGCGCAGTGGGATCTGCGCGCCAGCGCGACCTGGCTGGACCCGCGCAACGACAGCCGCGGCGCCAGCAACGACAACTTCCTGCCGCGCCGCGCGCGCCAGAGCGCGCGGGTCGATCTGGATCGCCGCTTCGAGCTCGGCGGCGCCAGCGCCTTGTCGTTCGGCGCCAGCGTGTACGCCGCCGGCGAGCGTTACGACGATCTGGCCAATGCGCGCCGCCTGGGCGGTTACGCCTTGACCGACCTGCGCCTGGGCTATGCCTTCGACGCCGCCTGGAGCCTGCAATTGACCGCCAACAACGTGTTCGACCGGCGTTATGAGACCGCGGCCTTCTACAATCAGCCCGGCCGCAACTATCTGCTGACCCTGCGTTACCGCCCCGCCCGCTGATGCCGCCATTGTTCGCCGGCCGCGCCGCGCGGCCGGCTCCGACCGAGAGACGCCGATGAACGAGTTGTCCGTGCCTGTGAAAGCCAGCGTGTTCGCCGCCGCGCTGACGCTGATGATCGCCACGCGTTTCCATCACTTCGGCAGCGCCCTGCATTTGCCGGACGCGTCGATGGCGGTGTTCTTTCTGGGCGGCTTGTATCTGCGCCGGCATGCGCTGTTCGCGGCGTTTCTGGCGATCGCGGTGGCGATCGACTACATCGCCATCACCGGCCGCGGGCTGGATTTTTTCCAGCACTACTGCGTGACGCCTTCGTACGCGTTCCTGCTGCTGGCCTACGCGGTGCTGTGGTACGCCGGGCGGATGTACGCGCCGCGGATGGCCGCGCGCGGCCGCGCGGTCGCCGTCGGGTTGGGCGTGGCTTTGCTCGCGGCCAGCGTGTCGTTCCTGATTTCTAACGGCGCGTTCTATTGGTTCGGTGGCCGCTACGCCGATCCGAACTGGGCCGAGTACGTATCGCGCGTGTGGCAGTGGGGGCCGTTGTTCGTGCGCACTACGCTGGCCTATATCGCGGTGGCGTTCTTGCTGCATGCGCTGCTCGCGCGCTTCTTGCCCACGCGCATCGCCGCGCCGACGGCCAAGGTCTGAGGCCGCTGGCTCGCGCCGCCTTTCCGTAGTTATTGGATACAGGAGTCCGATCATGCCGATCCAACCGAGCTCGATCCTGCTGGCGCCCAGCGAAGCGGCCTTGCCGCTGCGTTCGCGCAATGCGCAATTGGTGACCGCGGCGGCGCTGGCCGCGCTGATGATCTGCACCCGCGGGCAACACTTCGCCACCGTCGACGCGCTGCCCAGCGCTTCGTGGGCGGTGTTCTTCCTGGCCGGAGCGCTGCTGCGTCCGGGCTGGGCGTTTCCGGCGTTGTTCGTGCTGTCCTCGCTGTTGGATCTGGCCAGTCTGGCGCTGGGCCGGGTGACCGACTGGTGCCTGTCGCCGGCGTACTGGGCGCTGGCGTTGGCCTATGGCGCCTTGTGGTGGGGCGGGCGCTGGTACGCGCGCATGCACCGCGATCATTGGAGCAGCGTGCCGCGGCTGGTGTTGGTGCTGTTGGTGACCGCCACCGTCGCCTATGCGATTTCCAAGGGCGGTTTCTATTTCCTGTCCGGGCGTTATCCCGACGCGAGCTGGGCCGGGTTCCTGGAGCGGGTGCCGCGCTACTACCCGCGCGCGCTGGGCACCTTGGCCGGTTACGTCGGCATGGGCTTTGCGGTGTATGCGGTCGCGCGCCTGCTCGGCTTGCGTCAACGCGCTGGAGCGGCGGCATGAGCGCGGACGATCGCGCCGGTTACGCCGGGCTGAGCGAGGACAAGCACCGCGAACGCATGCAACGCAAGAAGGAGCTGATCGATCGCAAGATCGCCAAGGCCACCATCGAGCGCGGCGTGTTGGTGGTCAACACCGGCAACGGCAAGGGCAAGAGTTCTTCCGGCTTCGGCATGCTCGCGCGTTCGTTGGGGCATGGCTTCAAATGCGGGGTGGTGCAGTTCATCAAGGGCAGTTTTTCCACCGGCGAGGAAGCGTTCTTCCGCCGTTTCGAGGAATTGGACTATCACGTGATGGGCGAGGGCTTCACCTGGGAAACCCAGGACAAGCAGCGCGACATCGCCGCCGCCAGCGCGGCCTGGGCGCTCGCGGCCGGGATGATGGCCGATCCGGCCTACGATTTCGTCCTGCTCGATGAGCTCAACATCGCCCTGGCGCATCGCTATGTGGCGCTGGAAGACGTGCTCGCCGCGGTAGCGGCGCGTCCGCCGCGCCAGCACGTGGTGATCACCGGTCGCGGCGCGCCGGACGCGCTGATCGAGGCGGCCGACACGGTCACCGACATGCGCGTGGTCAAGCATGCGTTCAAGGCCGGGATCAAGGCGCAGCAGGGCATCGAGTTGTGAGCGCTTGCCCGGCCTTGCTGATCTCCGCGCCGGCTTCCGGCCAAGGCAAGACCAGCGTCACCGCGGCCTTGGCGCGCTGGCATGCGCGGCAGGGACGGCGGGTGCGGGTGTTCAAGACCGGGCCGGATTTTCTCGACCCGATGGTGCTCGAACGCGCCAGCGGCCAGCGCGTGGAGCAGTTGGACTTGTGGATGTGCGGCGAGGCCGACGTGCGCGCGCGCCTGCACGCGGCCGCGGGTGAAGCGGATCTGATCCTGATCGAGGGCGTGATGGGTTTGTTCGACGGTTCGCCGTCGAGCGCGGACCTGGCCCAGCGCCTGGGCGTACCGGTGCTGGCCGTGATCGACGGTTCGGCGATGGCGCAGACCTTCGGTGCGCTGGCGACCGGGTTGGCGCGTTATCGCGAAGGGCTGCGCGTGTACGGCGTGGCCGCCAATCGGATCGGCAGCGCGTATCACGCGCAGTTGCTGCGCGAGAGTTTGCCGGCGGATCTGCGTTGGCTCGGCGCGTTGCCGCGCGATCCCGCGCTGGCCTTGCCCGAGAGGCATCTGGGCTTGGTCGCCGCGGCCGAACTGGGCGATATCGATCAGCGCCTGGATGCCTTGGCCGATGCCTGGGCGGCGCACGCAGATGCCGAGCTGCCGCCGCCGGTCGAGTTCGCCCTGGCCGAGATCGCACAGACGCCCGCGTACCTGCAAGGCGCGCGCATCGCGGTCGCGCGCGATGCCGCGTTCTGTTTCGCCTACCCGGCGAATCTGCAATTGCTGCGCGAGGCCGGCGCGGAACTCGCATTCTTCTCGCCGATATCCGGCGACGGCCTGCCCGAGTGCGATGCCGCGTGGCTGCCCGGCGGTTACCCGGAATTGCATCTGACTGCGTTGTCGGCCAATGCGGGCTTGCGCGATGACCTGCACCGCCATGTCGATGCCGGCAAACCGTTGCTGGCCGAGTGCGGCGGCTTGTTGTATTCGCTGGACACGCTGAGCGACCGCGAGGGCCATAGCGCGCCGATGGCCGGTTTGCTACGCGGCAGCGCCGTCATGGGGCCGCGCCTGGCCGCGCTGGGCCTGCAGTCGGTAGCGCTGCCCGAAGGCGAGCTGCGCGGGCACACCTTCCATTACGCCAACGCCGAGATCGGCGAGCGAGCCATCGCGCAATCGCACAACCCCAACGGCGGTCCCAGCCGCGAGGCGGTGTACCGGCGCAACCGCCTCACCGCGAGCTTCGTGCATTTCTATTTTCCGTCCGATCCCGCCGCGGCGCTGCGACTGTTCCTGCCATGAGCGCGATGCCGATGGCGCTGGCGATGCTGGGCGGCGTGCTGCTGGACGCGATGCTCGGCGAACCGCGCCGCGCGCATCCGCTGGTCGGCTTCGGCCGCTGCGCGCGGGCGATCGAGTCGGCCTTGTATCGCGACAACCGCGCGTTCGGCGTGCTGGCGTGGCTGCTGGCGGTGGCGCCGCTGAGCGTGGCGGCGTGGTGGTTGCAGCGGCAGTTGTTCGAAGCGTCGGTCTGGGCCGGCGGCGCGTACGCGGCCGCGGTGTTGTATCTGGCGATCGGCCTGCGCAGCTTGAACGAGCATGCCGCGCCGGTGGCCGAGGCCCTGGCCGCCGGCGACCTGCGTTCGGCGCGCAGCGCGGTGGCGCGCATCGTCAGCCGCGATACCCAGGCGCTGGACGCCGAACGCGTCGCCGCGGCGGCGACCGAGTCGGTGCTGGAAAACGGCAGCGATGCGGTGTTCGCGGCGTTGTTCTGGTTCGCCGTGCTCGGCCCGGCCGGGGCGGTGTTGTATCGGCTGGCCAATACTCTGGATGCGATGTGGGGTTATCGCACCGAGCGCTATGAGCGCTTCGGCTGGGCGGCGGCGCGCATCGACGACGTGCTGAACTGGATTCCGGCGCGCCTGGCCGCCGCGACTTACGCCGCCTTGGGCCACACCCGCAGCGCATTGCGCTGCTGGCGCACCCAGGCGAACACCTGGGACAGCCCGAACGCGGGGCCGGTGATGGCCGCGGGCGCGGGCGCGCTGCGGGTTCGGCTGGGCGGCGACGCGCCGTATCACGGCGTGTGGGAGCCGCGGCCTTTGCTGGGCGAGGGCGCGGCGGCCGATGCCGGTTCGATCCGGCGCGCGTTGACGATGGTCGACCGCGGCACGGTGATCTGGGTGGCGGTGGCGTTGTTGTGGGCGTGGGCGGAGTGGACCTATGCGCGGGCTTGAAGTACTTGCGCGGCGTGTCCGCAAGGAGTCCGCGCATGCTTGAACACGGCGGCCGCCTGCTGCGCGCGGCGCAGCGTTACGGCATTCCAGCGGGGGAATGGCTGGATTTGTCCACCGGCATCAATCCCGAGGCCTGGGCGGTGCCGGAGATTCCCGCGCGCGCCTGGCATCGTCTGCCGGAAGACGACGACGGTTTGATCGATATCGCGCGGAATTATTACGGCGCCGCGGATCTGCTGCCGGTGGCCGGTTCGCAAGCGGCGATTCAAGCGCTGCCGCAGTTGCGCGCGGCTGCGCGGGTCGGCGTGCTCGCGCCCGGTTACGCCGAGCATGCGCACGCCTGGCGCCGCGCCGGGCATGCGGTGGAAACGGCTTCGGCGGCGGAACTGTTCGCGCGCGCCGATGCATTCGATGTGGTGGTGTTGATTCATCCGAACAACCCAGGCGGCGACACGTTCGAACGCGACGACTTGTTGGCCCTGCACGCCCGCCTCGCCGCGCGCGGCGGCTGGCTGCTGATCGACGAAGCCTTCATCGACGCCACGCCCGAGCGCAGCCTGTGCGCCGACAGTTCGCGCGCGGGGCTGATCGTGCTGCGCTCGGTCGGCAAGTTCTTCGGCCTGGCCGGTGCGCGCGCGGGATTCGTCTGCGCCGAACCGGATGTGCTGGAGGCCTTGCGCGACCACTTGGGCCCGTGGAGCTTGACTGGCCCAGCGCGATACGTGTTGCGCCATGCACTGGCCGATCGCGATTGGCAGAGCGCGATGCGCACACGATTGATCGCCCAAGGCGAGCGTCTGGCCGCGATGCTGCGCGTCCACGGCTTCGCACCCAGCGGCGGCAGCGCGTTCTTCCAATGGCGACGCGATCCGCACGCGCTGCAATGGCATGAAGCGCTGGCGCGGCGCGGCATCCTGACCCGCTGGTTCGAACAGCCGGCCAGCCTGCGCTTCGGCCTGCCCGGCGCGGAGTACGAATGGCAACGGCTGGACCAGGCCTTGGCCGAGGTGGCCACAAGCGCAAACGACTTCGATGGGAGCCAGGCATGACGGCGCGGGTAGTGATGGTTCAAGGCTGCACCTCCGACGCGGGCAAAAGCGCGCTGGTCACCGCCCTGTGCCGCTGGCTGCGCCGGCGCGGCGTCGCGGTGGCGCCGTTCAAGCCGCAGAACATGGCGCTGAACTCGGCGGTGACCGAAGACGGCGGCGAGATCGGCCGCGCCCAGGCGGTGCAGGCGCAAGCCGCCGGCGTGCCCGCGCACACCGACTTCAACCCGATCCTGCTCAAGCCCAACAGCGACACCGGCGCGCAGGTGATCGTGCACGGCCGCGCGGTGACCAACCTGGACGCGCGCGCCTACCACGACTACAAACGGGTGGCGATGGAAGCGGTCTTGGCTTCGCACCGGCGCTTGAGCGCGCGCTTCGAAGCGGTGGTGGTGGAAGGCGCCGGCAGTCCGGCCGAGATCAATCTGCGCGCCAACGACATCGCCAACATGGGCTATGCCGAAGCGGTGGATTGTCCGGTGCTGCTGATCGCCGACATCGATCGCGGCGGGGTGTTCGCGCATCTGGTCGGCACCCTGGCTTTGCTGTCGGACAGCGAGCGCGCGCGGGTCGCCGGTTTCGTCATCAACCGCTTCCGCGGCGACATCGCCTTGTTGCAGCCCGGTCTGGATTGGCTGGAGCGCGAAACCGGCAAGCCGGTGTTGGGCGTATTGCCGTATCTGCAAGGCCTGCACCTGGAAGCCGAGGACGCCTTGCCGCGACAGGCGCAGGCCAAGCCCGAGGCGCGTTTGCGGGTGGCGGTGCCGGCCTTGCCGCGGATCAGCAATCACAACGATTTCGACGCGCTGCGCGCGCATCCGCAGGTCGATTGCGTGTTCGTCGGGCCCGGCGAAGCCGTGCCGGCCTGCGATCTGATCGTGCTGCCGGGTTCCAAATCGACCCGCGCCGATCTGGACTGGCTGCGCCGCCAGGGCTGGGAGCAGGCGATCGCGCGGCATCTGCGCTACGGCGGAAAACTGCTCGGCATTTGCGGCGGCTTGCAGATGCTCGGCCGCAGCGTGAGCGATCCGCTGGGCCTGGAAGGCGCGGCCGGATCCAGCCGCGGGCTCGGCTGGCTGGATCTGGAAACCACCCTGCACTCGCACAAACAACTGCGCAACGTGCGCGGCCGGCTGGCCTTCGCCGATGTCGCCGTCGGCGGTTACGAAATCCATTGCGGCATCAGCAGCGGCGCCGCGTTGGCGCGTCCGGCGGTGCATCTGGACGATGGCCGCGGCGATGGCGCGGTCTCCGACGATGGCCAGATACTCGGCACTTACCTGCACGGCGTGTTCGACCAACCCGAAGCCCTGGCCGCGCTGCTGCGCTGGGCCGGCCTGGCCCAGGCGCAAGCGCTGGATCTGCATTCGTTGCGCGAGGACGGGATCGACCGGCTCGCCGACGCAGTGCAGGCGCACCTGGACACCGAAGCATTGGCCGGCCTGTTCGGCCTGGAGCGCGAAACATGCACAGCTTGATCCTCGGCGGCGCGCGTTCGGGCAAGAGCGCACTGGCCGAACGCATGGCGTCGTCGTTCGATGAGGTGATCTACATCGCCACCGCACAAGCCTTGGATGCGGAGATGAGCGAGCGCATCGATCACCACCGCAGCCGCCGTCCCAGCGCATGGGGTTGCGTCGAAGAGCCTTTCACATTGGCCGACACCTTGCGCAGGCATGCTGCGCCGGGTCGCTGTTTGTTGGTGGACTGTCTGACCTTGTGGCTCAGCAACTTGCTGGGCGAGGCGGACGAACCGCGTTTTCAGCGCGAACGCGACGCCTTGCTGGCGGCCTTGCCCGAGCTGGATGGTTCGGTGCTGCTGGTCAGCAACGAAGTCGGTCTGGGCGTGGTGCCGATGGGCGCGCTGACCCGGCGTTATGTCGATGAGGCTGGGCGCTTGCATCAGGCCCTGGGTTCGGTGTGCGATCGGGTGGTGTTGGTCGCGGCCGGGCTGCCGTTGTTGTTGAAAGGGCCGGCGTTGTGAGCGGCGGGCATTCGAGGAGTTTGGATTTGAGCAACGAAGGCGATTGGTGGATGCGCGGCTGCATGCGCGCCGATGAGGACATCCGGGTCGCCGCGTTGGCGCGGCAATCGCAACTGACCAAACCGCCGGGTTCGCTGGGTAGCCTGGAGGCCTTGGCGACGCGGCTGGCATCGCTGCAGCGCAGCCCCGCGCCTTCGGCCGAACGGGTCTGGATCAGCGTGTTCGCCGCCGACCACGGCGTCGCCGCCGAAGGCGTGTCGGCGTTTCCGCAGGCGGTCACCGGCGAGATGGTGCGCAACTTCGCCAGCGGCGGCGCGGCCATCAGCGTGCTGGCGCGCAGCCTCAGCGAGGGCGCGAACCGGGCGACGCTGGACGTGGTCAATCTGGGCACGGTCAACGATCCCGGCCCGGTGCCGGGGGTGCATCGCGCGATCATCGCGCCGAGCACCGACAATTTTTGCCTCGGGCCGGCGATGAGCGAAGCGCAGCTGCGCACCGCACTCGCGGCCGGCGCGGCCAGCGTGCGCGCGGCGCTGGATGCCGGCGCGCAGTTGTTCATCGGCGGCGAGATGGGCATCGCCAACACCACCGCGGCGGCGGCGCTGGCCTGCGCGCTGCTGCAACGCGCGCCGGCCGAACTGGCCGGCGCCGGCACCGGGCTCGACGCGGCCGGCGTCGCCCACAAGGTCGCGGTGATCGAGCGCGCGTTGGCGCTGCACGCGGTGGCCGCGGACGATCTGGATCGCTTGCGCCGGCTGGGCGGTTTCGAGATCGCCGCCTTGGCCGGCGCGTATCTGGCCGCGGCCCAGGCCGGGCTGCCGGTGCTGGTCGACGGCTTCATTTCCAGTGTCGCCGCGCTGACCGCGCAGCGGCTCAACCCGGGTTGCCGCGACTGGCTGCTGTACGCGCATCGCTCGCACGAGCGCGGACACGCGGCGGTGCTGGATGCCTTGCAGGCGCAGCCGCTGCTGGACCTGCAGATGCGCCTGGGCGAAGCCAGCGGCGCGGCGGTGGCGGTGCCGTTGCTGCGTCTGGCCTGCGATCTGCACAACCGCATGGCGACCTTCGCCCAGGCCGGCGTATCCGGCGGCGACGCTGCGCTTGCGTCCTGAATCGCTCATGCCGACACGCTGGGGCAAGCGCCGCCATTCCCGACTCGCGGCCGAGCAGGCATCATCGGAGCCCTCGTCAGCCGACCGCGCACAAGGACAGATGCCGCGATGAGTTCGACCGCCTTATCCATCGATCTGCTGCGCCACGGCGACACCGGCCATCGCAGCTACCGCGGGCAACTGGACGATAGCCTGCTGCAACTGGGGTGGCGGCAGATGCGCGACGCGGTGCTCGGCCGCGACTGGGACGTGGTGGTCAGCTCGCCGCTGCAACGCTGCGCCGCGTTCGCGCAGGAACTGGCGCAAGCGCGCGGCCTGCCGCTGGCGTTGGAGCCGCGCCTGCGCGAGTACCACTTCGGCGCCTGGCAAGGCCTGGCGGTGGACGTCATCGCCGCCGAACAGGGCGAGGCGCTGGCGCGTTTCTGGGCCGATCCGGTCGCCCACCCGCCGCCGGCCGCGGAGCGTTTCGGCGATTTCGCCGCGCGCCTGACCGCCGCGGCCGATGCGATCGCGCACGACTACGCCGGCCAGCGGGTGTTGGTGGTGACCCACGGCGGCGTGATCCGCCTGCTGCGTTGTCTCTCGGTCGGCCGGCGCTACACCGACCTGCTCAATATCGATGTCGCCCACGCTTCGCTGCATGCCTTGAGCTGGCCGCCCAAGGCCGCCGCGCGCGAAAGCGAGGCCGCCGCGCAACTTCAGGCCGGTACGGTCGAGGGCTGATGCGCGCGCTGCTGGCCGCGATCGGGTTTCTCACCCGGATTCCGGTGCCGGCCTGGGCGTTCGCCGACTCGCGCGCGCAATCGCGTTCGTTGCTTTGGTATCCGCTGGTCGGCTTGCTGATCGGCGCGCTGTTGTGCGCCTTGGCCTGGGCGCTGCAAAGCCGTCCGCCGTTGTTGTCGGCGGCGTTGCTGTTGGCGGCGTGGACGGCGCTGACCGGCGCGATGCACCTGGACGGCCTGGCCGACAGCGCCGACGCCTGGGTCGGCGGCATGGGCGCGGATGCGGCGCAGCGCCGCGAGCGCACGCTGACGATCATGAAAGATCCGCGCAGCGGGCCGATCGCGGTGGTCGCGGTGGTGCTGGTGTTGCTGCTGAAATTCGCCGCCTTGGCCAGTTTGCCGGCGCCGGCATGGAGCGCGTTGCTGCTGGCGCCGCTGCTGGCGCGGGCGGGGCTGACCCTGGCCTTTCTCACTACGCCTTACGTGCGCGGCGGCGGTCTGGGCCAGGCGCTGGTCGATGCGCCGCGCGTCGCGTGCATCATCGCGCTGCTGATCGCGGCCGGCTTGTGCGCGCTCGCCGGCTGGCGCGGCGGCTTGGCCGCGCTGGTGGCCGGGCTGATCTTCTGGCGCTGGCGCCGCGCCTGTCTGCAACGCTTGCAGGGCATGACCGGCGATACCTGCGGCGCCTTGACCGAACTGGTCGAGACCGGCGTGCTGGTGGCGCTGGCGCTGTCCTACTGACCCGCGCCGGCGCGGCGAAAGCGCAAGATAGGAACCGCCGGCCCGCGCCCGGCCTGCGAGGCTGGGCGCCGACCCCACATGGCCCATCGCGAGGAGTCCGACCATGTCCCCCGAGCAGGAGCATGCCGCCGTAATGCCTCAGGAGGAGGCCGCAACCGCCGAAGACCCAGTGACCGAACGGGCCAGGGGGGCGCTCAAGCCCGGCACCCGCGAGGCCCACGAACGCCGGATCGGACGCGCGGTCGCGTTGATAGAGCAAGCGATCGTGCGCGGCGAGGAGCCGCCGGAGCTGAGCCGCCTGGCCGAGGCCGCGTCGTTCTCGCCGTTCCATTTCCATCGCGTGTACCGGGCGATGACCGGCGAAACCAGCGGCCAGACCGTGGCCCGGCTGCGCCTGCTGCAAGGCCTGCGCCTGCTCGCCAGCGCCGAGCGCAGCATCACCGACGCCGCGCTCGCGGTCGGCTATCAGACCCCGCAGGCCTTCACCCGCGCGTTCCGCCAGGGCGTCGGCGGGACGCCGAGCGAACTGCGCGCGCAGCCGGAGCGGCTGTGGCGCGAAATCGACCGGCTCTCGCACCCGTCGCCCGCGGACGACAGCGAACCGGCGGCGCCGTTGCGGGTGGAGGTAGTGAGCGTCGATCCGTTCCAGGTCGTGGCCTTGCGCGTCGCCGGCGCGTATCCCGAACAGAACCAGGGTTACGGCCGTTTGTTCGGCTGGGCGGCCGAGAACGGCTTGCTGGATTCGCTGCGCGGCCTGTACGGCGTGCCGGTGGACGATCGCCGCGACGTCGAACCCAGCGCCTGCGCGTTCGACTGCATGCTCGCGCTCGGTGCGCCGCTGCAACTGGCCGCCGGCGGCGAGATGCGCGTGGCCCATCTGGGCGGCGGCCGCTACGCGCGGGTCCGCCATGTCGGCGCCTTCGAGGGATTGGAGGCGCTGACCGATGCGCTGCTCGCGCAATGGCTGCCGCTCAGCGGCGAAGCCTTGCGCGATGCGCCGTTGCATCACGAGTACCTGGACGATCCCGACGAAGTGCCGCAGGCGTTGCTGCGTACCGATATCTATTTGCCGCTGGCCTGACCGAAGCCCGCCGCAGGCCCCTGTAGCAGCGGCGCAAGCCGCGACCGCGAATCCAAAACCACGACCGACCCTATAACCCCGCCGCCATCCATCCACTGGCGCCGCGCGGTTCTTGCGGCTGCGTTGTCGCGGCTCGCGCCGCTCCTACAGGGGCTTTGCGGGATAGCGCGGAATCAGGCGCCGGCGGCTTCGAGCCGCGCTTCCAATTCGGCGACTTTGGCTTCCAAGGCGGCTATGCGTTCGGCCAAAGCCGATTGCGCCGCGGGCGATGCAGCAACGCCATCTTCGTGAGCGCCACCAACGCTGCCGTTCCACACCGGCTCGCCGCTAAGCAAGTGTCCGTAACGATCCTCACGCTGCCCCGCCTGCCGACCCAGCAACCGCACCAACGGCGGCGAATGCTGACTCAACCGCTCCAACGCGTACTGCACATCGCCGACCGAATCGAACTTGGCCATGCGCTCGCTGCGCGAAAGCAATTCGTAAGCGGTCTGCGGCCCGCGCAGCATCAACAGCGCGATCAACACCGTCTGCGGACGGGTCGTGTCGAGCACGCCGCCGGCGCGGTGCGAGTAACGCTCGGCGCGCGCGTTGTGCTGCGACTTGACCCAGCCGCGCGGTTCCAGCCGGCGCAGCGCGTTGGCGACTTCGCCTTGTTCCAGCGCCATCACCGGCTCGCGCGAGGTCTTTTGATTGCACGCGGTGACGATGGCGTTGAGGGTCAGCGGGTACACGTCGGGCGTGGTCGCTTCCTTTTCGATCAGGCAGCCGATGATCCGGGCCTCGGCCGCGCTGAGCTGCGGGGCGGGATTCTCCGGCGTATCGGCCGCGCCGCCGCCGTCGGTGTTTTCGCTGCCGGAGGACTCCGGCGCCGAGGTATCGATTTCGCTCATGACCGTATGCGTGCCGCGGAAGACCGAACTAGCCTAGCAGGTCCGCGAAAGCGGCAGCTCGCCGCCGCTTTCGCGATACCGCCGTCCCGCCCTTACGCCAGCGCCGTCGAAGGCGGCAGATGGCGCTCGCCGCGGTAGACCGGTGCGGCCAAAACCATCTCGGCCAGGCTGTGGGCCAACTCGCGTTCGGCCATCACCGCGCCGTCGGCGCCGTGTTCGATCAGGTGGCGGACCTCGTTGTCGCTGTGCGCGCGGGCGACGATGCTCAGCGCCGGATTGATCTCGCGCAGCTTGGCGATGATCTCGCCGGCCTCCAGCGCCTGCGGAATCGCCAGCATCACCGTGGTGGCGCGCTCGGGCACCGCCTCGCGCAACACCCGCTCGTGGACCGCGTTGCCCAGGATCGCCGGCAACCCGGCCGCGCGCGCCTTGGCGATCAGGCTTTCTTCGCCGTCGATGACCACCATCGGCACGTTCTGCGCGGCCAACAACCGTCCCAGCTCGCTGCCGACCCGGCCGTAGCCGATCAGGATCACGTGCTTGTCGATATCGGCCGGCACCGGCGGCGCCACCGGATCGGTCTTGGCTTCCTGCGCCGCCGCGGCTTCGCGCGCGTTCTTGCGGTCGAGCCAGGCGAACAGCAGCGGGTTGGCGATGATCGACATCAGCGCGCCGGCCAGGATCAGGTCCTGGCCTTCCTTCGGCAGGATTTCCAGGTCCAGGCCGAGGGTGGCCAGAATGAAGGAGAACTCGCCGATCTGGGCCAGGCTGGCGGAGATCATCAGCGCGGTGGAATTGGGCTTGCCGAACGCGCGCACCAATGCATAAGCGGCCGCCGACTTGCCGATCACGATGATGCCGAACACCGCCAGCACTTCCAGCGGCTCCTCGATCAGGATCATCGGATTGAACAGCATGCCGACCGAGACGAAGAACAACACCGCGAACGCATCGCGCAGCGGCAGGGTTTCGTTGGCGGCCTGATGGCTGAACTCGGATTCGTTGAGCATCATCCCGGCGAAGAACGCGCCCAGCGCGAACGACACCCCGAACAGTTCGGCCGAACCGAACGCCACGCCCAGCGCGATGGCCAGCACGCACAGGGTGAACAGCTCGCGCGAACCGGTGCCGGCCACGCGTTCGAGAATCCACGGAATCACCCGCCGGCCGACGATCAACATGAAGGCGACGAAGGCGCCGACCTTGGCCAGGGTGATGAACAACTGGCTCCAGATCGCCGAACCTTCGGTGTCCTCGCCCTTGAGCAGGCCCGACAGCGCCGGCAGCAACACCAGCGCCAGCACCATCGCCAAGTCCTCGACGATCAGCCAGCCCACCGCGATCCGGCCTTTGGCGGTTTCCACCAATCGCCGTTCTTCCAGCGCGCGCAACAGCACCACGGTACTGGCGACCGACAAGGCCAAACCGAATACCAGGCCGGCCCCGTGCGACCACCCCAGCGCCAATGCCATGCCCCAGCCCAATGCGGTCGCCACCGCGATCTGCAGGACCGCGCCGGGCAATGCGATGGCTTTGACCTCAAGCAAGTCGCCTAGCGAGAAATGCAGGCCGACGCCGAACATCAGCAGGATCACGCCGATTTCGGCCAATTGCGGCGCAAGGGTCTGGTCGCCGACGAAACCCGGCGTGAAGGGGCCGGCGATGATGCCGGCGATGAGGTAGCCCACCAGCGGCGACAGCCGCAGGCGTTGCGCGATCATTCCGAAGATGAAGGCCAGGACGAAGCCGGCTACCAGAATCGCGATCAGGGACGTGTGGTGCATCGGCTCTCCTGTGGTCTGGTCATTAGAGAATGTGTGCTGAACGAGTCAGATGCAAGTCTTTTCGATTTCGCCGATGCTCGCAAACGATTGTTTCTGCGAGATTTTTCGCTTCAGGCCTGGGCGCGCGGACGACCCCGGCCACGCCCGCCCGAGCCTGCGCGGCAAGGCCCGCGGCCACGGCGGCGCAACCGGATTTATGCCTGTGCGCCGGTCGCTCCAGCGTGATGCGCGGGGATGAATCGGCATTCATCCTCGCGCCGTCGGCGCGGCGGCGTTGGGTGGATTTGCGCGAAATGCGCGGCGGGTGCGGCGCGCGCGGATCCGGGAAAGCCGGGCCGGCGCGTTAGCCGGGGTTCTGACCGCGCGATCGGCGAGTGGTTCCCGGGATCGTGTCGTGCGTGTCGTATTCGGGGTGGGTGACGCGGTGTGTGCGGTTTCGCGGTCGCGGCTCGCGCCGCTCCTGCAGTCGCAAACGAAACCCGCCGCAGCCCCTGTAGGAGCGGCGCGAGCCGCCACCGCGAAACCACAACCACGACGATTCTTCGAACGCGCGCCACCCTCGCGATTAACGGAACGTGGACACACCGGCGATAGCATCGATCGGCACGGACCACATCGCCCGATTCGCGGGCAGGAGTGTGCGATGCGCCATCTGAGCACGCAGATCGACGGCATCCCGATTTTCTATCGCCAAGCCGGCCCCGCCGACGCGCCAGTGCTGTTGTTGCCGCACGGCTACCCTTGTTCTTCGTTCCAGTACCGCAACCTCATGCCGGCCCTGAGCGAGCGCTGGCGAACCATCGCCCCGGATTTCCCGGGATTCGGCTACAGCGGCACGCCCGATCCCGAGCGATTCGGCTACGACTTCGACGCCTACGCCGATTTCCTGGGCAAGTTCGCCGATCGGTTGAACCTGCGACGCTACGCGCTGTGGCTGCACGATTACGGCTCGCAGATCGGCTTGCGTCACGCCATCGCGCATCCGCAGCGCATCGCCGCGCTGATCGTCCAGAACGGCGACATCTACCAAGATGCGCTCGGCCCCAAGTACGCGACCATCCAGGCGTATTGGGCCGACCGCTCGGCGCGCAACCGCAAGCCGTTGCAGGAGGCGGTCAGCGAGAAAGGATTTCGCGAGGAGTTCATCGGCGAAGTCGACGAGGAGGTCGCCGCGCGGGTGACGCCGGACCTATGGAAGCTGCACTGGCCATTGATGGACACGCCGGTGCGGCGCGATGCGATGGTCGGCCTGATGGACAAGCTGGAAGCCAATCTGCAGTGGTTTGAGCGCTATCAAGCGTACTTGCGCGAACACCGGCCGGCGACGTTGATCGTGTGGGGGCCGAAGGACGGTTACATGCCCGCCGACGCGGCGCGCGCTTATCTGCGCGATCTGCCCGACGCCGAACTCCACCTGCTGGAAAGCGCCGGCCATTGGCTGTTGGAAACCCATTTGGATCAAGCGTTGCCGCGAGTCCGCGATTTCCTGGCGCGCGTACTCGCCTGATCCGCGCCGCAAGGCAGTTCATGAAAGAGCCCCGCTGAGCGCGGGGTCTTCCGATCCTTGCTCGCCGTGCGCGGCGACGAAACCGTTACTGCGCGCTTTGCCGCGTCTTGGCAGCGCGGTTTGCGTCGTCGCGGTCCGGCGCCGGCAGCGGAGTTTCGGCGCGTGGCGGCAACAGCGCCAGGCGCGCGGCGCTCGGATTAGTGCAGAAGGTTTCCTCGCAGAGCGCGCGGGCGTCTTCGCACTCTTGTTCTTTTTCGGGAGTATCCGCGTGGCTCATGCATCTGACGAACAGCCAACCGCAATCGCTGCAGCCAGCGACCGCGCTGGAGACGGGCGCCAGCGCTGAAACGACGGTGATCGAGGCGAGCAATACCGGGGTCAGCAAGGCAGACTTGGACATGACGTTCCTTCCCATGATTGCGCCGAGTCATTCGGCCGAGGGAGGTTATCACCGGCCGATACGCCGCCTTGGCGCATCGCAGCATCGCCAAACCGAGGGGAGGCGGCGCTGCGCCGCCTCCCAGGCCTTCACCACTTGTACCCAACCTTGGCGTAAGCGAACGCACCATTGAACCCGAACGGCGAGTTGCCGCTGTACGGCAACTGCCCGCTCTCGCTGTTGGCGTAGATCGATTCGTCCGGATACTGATTGAGCACGTTGTCGCCGCCGACGGTGAACTCCCAACCGTCGATGGCGTAAGTCGCGGCCAGATCCAAGGTCCACTTGGCGCCGTAAGTCTGATCGCGCACGCCGCTGGGATCGTCGTTGAAGGTGTGGAACTCGCCGTAGCGGGTGGCGGTGGCGTCGAAGCGCCACGGGCCGGTGTTCCAGCTGCCGCCGAGGAAGAACTTGTCGCGCGGCGCGCCCTGGGTGATGCGGCCTTGTTCGACCCGGCCGATGCGTTGCAGATTCAAGCCGCTGGCGGTCAGTTCAGGCGGATTGGCCGCGATGCGTTCCAAGGTGGTCTTGTTGTGGTTGTAGCCGCCGGTGAGGTCGAGCGTGCCGCTGCCGAGGGTCCACTTGTAGCTGCCGACGATGTCGATGCCGCGGGTGCGGGTATCGACCGCGTTGGTGAAATAACGGCCGCCGTTGATGCCGGGATAGCCGCGCGCTTCCAGGAAGCTCGCCACCGCCGGGCCGCGCAGGTTTTCCGAGAGGATGATGCGGTCGTCGACGTCGATCTGATACGCATCGACGGTGATGTACAGCCCTTCCACCGGCTGCAGCACCAGGCCCAGGCCGATGTTGGTCGATTCCTCGGCCTTGAGCGGTTCGGCGCCGAGCGCGATCGCGGCCGGGTCGTCGACGGCGAAGGTGCGGACCTGGAACGGGTTCGGGTCGCCGAGCACGATCACGGTCTGGGTCGATTGATAGAACTGCTGTTGCAGCGACGGCGCGCGGAAACCGGTCGACACCGTGCCGCGCAGCGCCACCTTGTCGGTGAAGGCGTAACGCGCCGACAGCTTGCCCGAAGTGGTTTCGCCGAAGTCGCTGTAGCTCTCGTAACGCGCCGCCGCGCCCAGCGAGAGCTTGTCGGTGACGTCGGTTTCCAGATCCAGATAGAACGAATGGCTGTTGCGATTGCGCCGGCTGGCGTCGGACGGGGTGAAGCCCGGGAACACCTGCGCGCCCGGCGCGCCGGGTTCGGGGCCGGCGACGTAGGAGGCGAGTTCGCCCGCGGACTGATTGAACTTCTCGCCGCGCCACTCGGTGCCGAAGGCGACGGTCAGCGGATACTTCAGCCAACCCACGTCGAAGGCTTTGTTGAAGTCGGCGTTGAGCACGTTCTGGGTGACTTCGAGCGCGCCGATGTAGAAGTCGTGCGGTGAGGACGCGCCGAGGGTGCGGTTCAAGCTGTTGCGCACGTCGAAATCGAGCTGGTTCTGGCCGTAGTTGTAGCTCAGGTCCAGGTTCCAGCCTCCCGCGGTCTGACCGCGCAGGCCCAGCACCAGGGCGCGGTCCTTGCTTACGTTGTCGATCTGCGGCAGGAAGCCGTTGGGGTACACCGACAGGATGTTGTTGGCGTTGCCGGGCGCGCGGAAGTAGCCGTTGGAAATCGCGCGGCGGCGGCTGGCGGTGCCGAAGGAGTAGAACTCAACGCCCTCAGCGGCTTTGTAGTTGGCGTTGTAGGCGACCGCGGCCTGATCGATTTCCGGATCGCCGTAGCGGTGCACGACCTTGCCCGGCGGGTTGCTGGTCGGGCTGACCGGGCCCAGGTACGGCCGCGCGCGGTCGGTGTTGTCGCTGTGGCCGCCCTGCGCGGACAGATGCACGCTGCCGTTCTCGCCGAGCTTGAAGCCGGCGTCGCCGGAGAGTTGGTACTGCTTGCCGTCGCCGGCGCTGAACTGGCCGTAGCGCGCGGCGATCGAACCGCCTTCGCCCGAGCCCTTGAGCACGATGTTGATGACGCCGGCGATCGCGTCGGAACCGTATTGCGCCGAGGCGCCGTCGCGCAGCACTTCCACCCGTTCGATCGCCGCGATCGGAATCGCGTTGAGGTCGACCGGCGAGGAGCCGCGGCCGATGCTGTCGTTGAGGTTGATCAGCGACGTGGTGTGGCGGCGCTTGCCGTTGACCAGCACCAGCACCTGATCCGGGGCGAGACCGCGCAATTGCGCCGGGCGCACCGCGTCGGTGGCGTCGGTGATCGCCGGGCGCGGGAAATTCAGCGAGGGCAGGGCGCGCGACAGCGCGGTGGCCAGTTCGACCGTGCCGGTGGCCTCCAGGGTCTGCGGGGTGATGATGTCGATCGGCGCGGTCGATTCGGCGACGGTGCGGTCCGAGACCCGGGTGCCGGTGACGATCAGGGTGTCGAGATTGGTCGGATTCGATCCGGCCGGCTCCGCGGCGCCGGCTTCCTGGGCCCAGGAAGGCGCGGTGGCGAGGGCGAGCGAAACGGCGGTGCTGAGCAGGGAAAGACGGCGGGACATGGACACTCCGGGCGGTCGAACGGGGGACGTCGGGGCGAGCGCCGCCGCCACGGCCGGCGCGAGGGGCGCTGTGCCGCGGAAGGCGAACTCGTTGACGCGTGGGGGCGGTCTGAGGCCTGGGTCGGATTATTCGATGGCCGCTCCGGCTACGGCCGAACATGTGTTCATGAGCAAATACCGATCAGTCATGCGACCATATCCGCATGATTTCTTTCCGTGATTTCGCCATGCGGCGCGGCGAACGCCTGCTGCTGTCCAACGTAGACCTGTCCCTGCACGCCGGCTGGCGGGTGGGCGTGATCGGCCGCAACGGTACCGGCAAGTCCTCGCTGTTCGCGGCGATCCAGGGCGAAGTCGAGGCCGACCGCGGCGATATCGACGTCCCCAACCGGGTCCGCATCGCCAGCGTGGCCCAGGAAACCCCAGCCCTGGACGACCCGGCCCTGGACTTCGTCCTGTCCGGCGACGCCAACGTCTACAAGGTCATCGTCGCCGAGCGCGAAGCGGTCGAGCGCGAGGACTGGGAAGCGGTGGCCGAGGCCCATCATCAGCTCGAAGAGCTCGGCGGCTACGATGCCACCGCGCGCGCCGGCAAGCTGCTGCACGGCCTGGGCTTCAGCCCCGACACCCACGAACGCGCGGTCAAGGAATTCTCCGGCGGCTGGCGGGTGCGCCTGAATCTGGCGCGCGCGCTGATGACCCCGTCGGACCTGCTGCTGCTCGACGAACCGACCAACCACTTGGACCTGGACGCGGTGCTGTGGCTGGAGCAATGGCTGCTCAAGTACCCGGGCACCTTGTTGCTGATCTCGCACGACCGCGAGTTCCTCGACGAAGTCACCACCCACACCCTGCATCTGCACGACGGCAAGGCCAAGCTCTACACCGGCGATTACACCTCCTTCGAGCGTCAGCGCGCCGAGCATCTGCGCCTGCAGCAGATCACCCACGAAAAGCAGATGGCCGAGCGCGCCCACCTGCAGAGCTTCATCGACCGCTTCAGCGCCAGCGCGGCCAAGGCCAAGCAGGCGCAGTCGCGGGTCAAGCGCCTGGCCAAGATGGTCGGCACCGAGGCGGTGCGGGTCGAACGCGCGATGCGGATCGAATTCCCCGCGCCGACCAAGCTGCCGCACGCGCTGCTGCGCCTGATCCACGCCAATTGCGGTTACGGCGATCACGTGGTGCTGGACGATGTCAGCTTCATCCTGGAAGCCGGCGACCGCATCGCACTGCTCGGCCCCAACGGCGCGGGTAAATCGACCCTGGTCAAATCCCTGGTCGGCGAGCTGGAACTGCTGACCGGCGAGCGCGGCGGCCATCCGGATCTGCGCATCGGCTACTTCGCCCAGCACACGGTCGAATCGCTGCACGCGGGTGTGAGCCCGATCGACCATCTGGCCGAAATCGCCCCGGGCGTGCCGACCCAGCAACTGCGCGATTTCCTCGGCAAGTGGAATTTCCCCGGCGACCGCGCGTTCGAATCGGTCGACGGATTCTCCGGCGGCGAGCGCGCGCGTCTGGCCCTGGCGATGATCGCCTGGCGCAAACCCAACGTGCTGCTGCTCGACGAACCGACCAACCACTTGGACCTGGACGTGCGCGAGGCCCTGGCCGAAGCGCTGTCGGATTTCCCCGGCGCGATCGTGCTGGTCTCGCACGACCGCCATTTGATCGGCCTGGTCTGCGAAACCTTCTGGCGCGTCGCCGACGGCGTGGCCCAGCCGTTCGACGGCGACCTCGACGCCTACGCGGTGTGGCTGCGCACCCGCGACAGCAGCAACGACGGCAAGGGCGCCGCCGCGGCCAAGGCCGCCGCCGCGCAAGCCAGCGCCGCCGCGGCCAAGCCGGCGGCGTCGGGCAAGGGCGGGCGCAAGGTCAATCCGGTCAAGTTGGCCGAGGCCGAAAAGCGCGTGGCCGAGCTGGAATCCAAGCTGCACACGCTGGACATGGACCTGGCCGATCCGACCAAGTACGCCGGCGGCGGCGACAACGCCGCCGAGCTGGCCAAGCAGCGCGAGCAGGTCGCCGCGTTGCTGGCCAAGGCCGAAGCGGAGTGGATGTCGCTGTACGACGCGGGCTGAGCGCCGCGCCGCTGCGGCGGCGCGGGCCTGCGGTTCGTCCACCGATTCGTGCCGTTCGGCATCGCCCCGGATGTTGATGCGCGCGGCTGTCTGGTGAGGTTTCGCGCGCTCGGCTAAAGTCCCGCGCGGAGACGGGTTCGGTCGCGACAGGGTTGTCGCCGCCAGGAAGGCTCAGCCATCCAGGACGATGGTCTTCGCGCTCAGGGGAACACTCATGCAAGCAAGGAAGGGCCTTACGGCCGCTATCGCCGCGACTGTGGCCAGCATTGCGATGGCCTCGGTCATCGCCGCGGGAACGCTGGGAGAACCCGGGTCCGCGGAAGCGTCCGGACCGTCCGCGCCGACCCGGCTGGATCCGTCCGATCGCGGTTTGACCCCGCCGCCGAACGCCGCCGACGAACCGGTGCCGGTGGCGCTGAACCTGCAGGGCGAAATCGCCGGCCTCGCGCCCGGCGCGTCGGCTACCGCCACGGTGATCGTCGGCGATCGCACGTATCCGGCGACGGTGCAGGGCAATGCGTACACCGCTTCGATCGCCGTTTTGAACGGCGATGAAATGGTCGTGGTCGAAGTCGCCTCGCTGCGCGCGCGCTATCGCTCGGCGCTCGGCAGCGCCGCGCGCCTGATCGCCGCGGCCGGCAGCGATGGCACGGTCGATTCGAGCGAGCGCAGTTCGCTGCGGGTGTCGCCTTTCAGCAGTGCGTTGGCGTGGATGGTGCGGGTGGGGCTGGGCGACCGCGATGCGGTGTCCGATGCCGAGTTCGAACACGTCACCCGCTCCATCGTCGGCACCGATCTGGCGGTCGCCGCGTACTTGCTCGACGGCTGGGCCAGCGGCGCCATCGCGCTGCCGGCGGGCTACCAGGACGGACAACAGCTGCTGCAGAACCAGGCCGCTTACCGTCCGATCGCGGCGCAGGCCAACTGGACCGCGGCGATGACCTACCTGTTCGATCAGGCCGACAACGTGCCGTTGACGTCGCTGGATCAATTGCCCAATGCGCTTGCCATGCTCGGTCCGGTGCCGTTGAACGAGTCGGCGATGTGGGTGTCGGATCTGCAACTGTTGTATCGCCAGACCGACGGCAGCTACGCCTTGTACGAAGACGAGCCGCTGACCGCGCACCCGCGTTACACCGCGAGCTTGAGCGCTCAGGGCGGAGTGTCGTTGACGCCGCAGGGCGATGCCGGCAGCCGCAATGTCTTGCGTTATCTGCCGTTCCCGAACGTCACCGCGCAACTGCCGGTGCAGCGCGCCTCGCGCGGGCATCTGCTGCGCCGTCTGGTGGTCGGCGAGGTGTACGACCTGTGGGCCTCGCGCTCGGTCTGGCAAGACAGCCACCATTCCGCGGCCGGCGATTACGAGCGCGAAAACACCGAGTACTCGGTGTGGTCGGCGTTCGATCTGGGCGCGGCCTCGGCCGCGAACTCCTGGCGGCCGTTGTTCGGCAGCGGCTCGCTGAGTCAGCCTGGGCCGACCTATTGGTTGCCGGCGGCGTGCAACAGCACCCGGCGCGCGACGCATCTGCCGGCGTTCGGCAAGTGCGCGCAGTCCGAGCACTGGTTCCGCTTCGACAGCGGCGGCTACGGCAACGGTTACCAATTCAACGCGGCGACGTTCGGCGAGCGCATGCAGTACGTGGCCGCGAGCGGTTCGCGCAATCTCGCTTTCCAGGTGGAACCGGACGGTTCGTTGTATGTTTCCGCGCTCCCCACTTCGCAGCTGCCCCAGGTCGGCACCACGTTCTGGCGTTATGAGGCGGGCACTTCCGAGTTCAATGGGCAAGACATGTCCGCGCGCTTGCCGGTGATCTATCTGGCGAGAACCACCGGCGGCAACTTCGTCGGCTCCAGCGTGGCGATGACCCGGCAGTACGACGTCGCTCTGGGCAGCCCGGTCGGGACGTGGCGGGCTCCGGCCAATCAGACCTGGTTGGCGCGTTATCCGGCGCTGGATCGCACTGCAGAGATCCGGCGCCTGAGCGATGGCAGCGTGCGCGACGCCACCGTGTACACCGTTGGCGGCGAAAGCATCATCCCGGGGCAGTGGCTCCAGGCTTCTTCCGGCGTGGCCGATTATCAATACCGCAAGAAGATCCCGCAGACTCCGGCTTTGCAGTACGCGACCGACTGCCAAAGCGCCTTCGCCACCGGTGCGACCGCCTGCGCGCCCAGCCGCGTGCGCTATTTCCAACCGCTGCAACGGGTCGGCGCGCGTTTGTACGGCATCTCGGATTTTTATTCGAACGAGTTGCTGTTGCCGCCGGGCAACACCGGTCCGTACGACGTGCGCTTGTTGGATACGCGCGCGGACTACATCGACTGCCTGAGCGGCGACTGCCAGGCCTCGGTACCGCCCGCCGCGCCCTGAGCGCGCCCATCGCGGGTCCTCACGGCCCGGTCGCCTTCCGTTCGCGGAAAGGCGGCCGGGCCGTTGTTTTTGCTGCCGACGCGGACGCATGCGCAGCCGCGGCTTGGCGCGGCCTCGACATCGCTTGCCCTATCGTCCGCCGACGCAATCGTTTGAGGGGGCCGCATGAGCCGCGAGTTGATTTATTTGTTGCTGATCTTCGGCCTGCTGGTCATCCCGCGCGCACTGCAGCGCTACAAGATTCCCGCGCCGCTGACCTGCCTGTTGTTCGGTATCGTCGCGATGCTGGCCTGGGGCGACAAATCCCACGACACGGTGGTGGCGATGCTCGCCACCCTGGGCATTTCCTCGTTGTTTCTGTTCGCCGGCCTGGAAGTGGAACTCAAGGCCCTGCGCAAAGGCCTGTGGCCGCTGATCGCGCACTTGGTCATTCGCACCGCGACGCTGATCGGCGTGGGCTGGCTGGCCTGGCGTTACGCCGGCATGGGCTGGCAGGCCGCAGGCTTGCTGGCGCTGGCGTTGTTGACGCCGTCGACCGGTTTCATCCTCGACACCCTGGCGCGGTTGGGCCTGGACGAAGAAGAGCGGTTCTGGGTCACCAGCAAGGCCATCGCCGGCGAATTGCTGGCCCTGGTCGCGTTGTTCGTGGTGTTGCAGGCCAGCGATCCGGTGCGGATGGCGCTGTCCTCGGGCGCGTTGATCGCGATGTTGGTCGGGTTGCCGCTGGTGTTCGTCGCTCTGGGGCGTTGGGTGGTGCCGCATGCGCCGGGTTCGGAGTTTTCGTTGTTGGTGATGGTCGGCATGATTGCCGCGTTCTCCACCGCCAAGCTCGGGGTTTACTACCTGGTCGGCGCGTTCGTGGCCGGCTTGATCGCGCGCCTGCTGCGCGAGCGGATGCCGCGGCTGGCTTCGGACGAAAATCTGCATGCGGTGCGTTTGTTCGCCTCGTTCTTCGTCCCGTTCTACTTCTTCAACGCCGGCACCAAGGTGCCCAGCGGCGCGTTGAGTTTCCAAGCGCTGGGCTTGGGGTTGTTGCTGACCGCGGTGGTGTTGCCGCTGCGGATCGGGGTGATCTGGCTGCAACGGCGTGCGCTGTTCGGCGAGAAGCACGGCGCGAGTCTGCGGGTGTCGGTGGCGTTGGCGCCGACGTTGATCTTCACTCTGGTGCTGGCGGCGATCCTGCGCGAACGCTTCGCCTTGCCCGATGCCTGGTTCGGGGCGCTGCTGCTGTACGCCACCCTGACCACGATCCTGCCGTCGCTGGTGTTCCGTTCGCCGTTCGACGTCGACCCGGTCGAGGAGCATCCGCTGACCCATCCCGACGATGCCCGCGACCGCCGCCAGCGCGAAGCCGAGGCCGCGCGGCCGGTGCCGGAACCGACCGCGGTCCCGGCGGCCGCGGCCGCTTTGTCCGAGCCGCCGTCGGCCGGGCCAGGCCGGGCCGATCCGCACCCGCCGGGCGGCTGAGCGCCCGCCCGGGCGACCGCGGCGCTTGCATCGGCGCGATCCGTCCCCAAACTAGCCAACCTCCGTGTTCCTCGCGACTCCTTGACGCCATGCCCATCTACGCCTTCCAGTGCAGCGCCTGCGGCCACAGCTTCGACCGCCTGCAGAAGCTGTCCGACGCCGACCCGACCGTTTGTCCCGAATGCGGCGCCGAGAAGGTCGGCCGGCAGCTGACCGCCCCGCAGTTCCGTCTGGCCGGCGGCGGCTGGTACGAGACCGACTTCAAGAAGGACGGCGACAAGAAGCGCAATCTGGCCGGCGAGGGCAGTTCCGGCGGCTCTTCGGCCCCGGCCTCGGGCGGTGAGAGCAAGCCGGCCGAAAGCAAGCCGGCGGCGGCCAAGCCCGAGAAAAAGGCCGATCCGGCCCCGGCCAGCAAGCCGGCGGCGGGTGGCGGGGCGAGCTGACGGGCTCGGGCCGGGTATTCGATAGCGATGGGGCGCCGTGAGGCGCCCTTGTCGTTTGTGGGGGAGGGATAACGGCTAGACCTCGGCTGCTTCGTCCCTCCCAGCCGTCATTTTCGCCCCTCCAGGCCGTCATTCCCGCGGACGCGGGAATCCAGTGCCTTTGTCGCGGCCTGTACGAAAGTCGCTGGATTCCCGCGTTCGCGGGGATGACGTCCTGAGGAGGGCTCGCGGCCCCGGTTGCGAGGCCCGCGCGAGCGCAATTCGCCCCATCGCATCCGTCCGAGGTGCTCTAGAATGTTCGGTCCCGGCCCCCGGCCGGCGAGGCGTTTGCCGCCGCGGCCTCATCGCGGCCCGGTCCAGACCCCCTCCCGCGATACCCCCCACGATTCAAAGATCGACCAATCCGGAGCTTCCATGCGTACCCACTTCTGCGGCCTCGTCGATGAGGCGCTGATCGGCCAGACCGTCACCTTATGCGGCTGGGTCAACACCAATCGCGTCCAAAGCCACGTGGTGTTCACCGATTTGCGCGATCACGAGGGCGTGGTCCAGATCGTGGTCGATTCGGACATGGGCGATCTGTTCAAGACCGCCGGCGATCTGAGCGTGGAAAGCTGCGTGCGCGTCACCGGCACCGTGCGTGCGCGCGGCGCGGCCAACGACAAGATCCGCAGCGGCAAGGTCGAAGTGCTGCCGACCCAGATCGAAGTGCTCAACAAGGCCGAGCCGCTGCCGTTCCATGCCCACGAGAACGCCGGCGAAGAAACCCGCCTGACCTACCGTTACCTCGACCTGCGCCGCCCCGAGATGCAGCGGATGATGCGCACCCGCATCCGTCTGGTGCAGTCGCTGCGCCGCTGGCTGGATGCGCGTGGTTTCCAGGACATCGAAACCCCGATCCTGACCAAGGCCACGCCCGAAGGCGCGCGCGACTTCCTGGTCCCGGCGCGCATGCACCCGGGCGAGTTCTACGCGCTGCCGCAGTCGCCGCAGTTGTTCAAGCAGATCCTGATGGTGGCCGGCTTCGACCGTTACTACCAAATCGCGCGCTGCTTCCGCGACGAAGCGCTGCGCGCCGACCGCCAGCTCGAATTCACCCAGCTCGACATGGAATTCGCCTGGGTCTCCGAGCGTGACGTACAGGACACGGTCGAGGACATGATCCGGGTGGTGTTCAAGGAAACCATCGAAGTCGAACTCGACCCGCAGTTCCCGCGCATGACTTACGCCGAGGCGATGCGCCGCTACGGCTCGGACAAGCCCGACCTGCGTATCGATCTTGAGTTCGTCGACATCGCCGAACTGGTCAAGACCTGCGAATTCAAGGTCTTCACCGATTGGGCCAACCACGCCGACGGCCGCGTGATCGCCCTGCGCGCTCCGGGCGCCGCGGGCTGGTCGCGCAAGCAGATCGACGAAGCCGGCGCGCACGCGGCCAAGTACGGCGCCAAGGGCTTGGCGTGGATGAAGATCGAAGACGCGAGCAAGGGCCGCGAAGGCATCAACTCGCCGATCGCCAAGTTCTTCGACGACGCCACCCTGGCCAAGATCGTCGAGGCCAGCGGCGCGCAAACCGGCGACGCGATCTTCTTCGGCGCGGCCGACTACAAGACCGCCAGCGATTTCATGGGCGCGCTGCGCTTGAAGCTGGGCAAGGATCTGAACCTGATCCAGGACGGCTGGAAGCCGCTGTGGGTCACCGATTTCCCGATGTTCGAGTGGGACGAAGAAGCCCAGCGCTACGTCGCCCTGCATCACCCCTTCACCGCGCCGGCGGTGGACGACATCGCCGACCTGCGCGCCAACGCCAAGACCGCGGTGTCGCGCGGTTACGACATGGTGCTCAACGGCAACGAAATCGGCGGCGGTTCGATCCGCATCCATCGTCCGCAGATGCAGTCGGCGGTGTTCGATCTGCTCGGCATTGGCGCGGAAGAGGCCGAGGCCAAGTTCGGCTTCCTGCTCGACGCGCTCAAGTACGGCGCGCCGCCGCACGGCGGCATCGCCTTCGGTATCGACCGCATCGCCGCGTTGATGGGCGGCACCGAGTCGATCCGCGACGTGATCGCGTTCCCCAAGACCACCACCGCGCAATGCCTGATGACCGGCGCGCCGTCGCCGATTCCCGACGCGCAGCTGGCCGAAGTGCACGTGATGGTGCGGCCGGCCAAAGATCCGGCCTGATCCGATCGCGTACCACCCGTCGGCCCGGCTTCGCGCCGGGCCGATCTGCGACGGCCGATCTAGCGAGAGCCTATGAACGTTACTGTCGACAACATTCGCCTGCGTCGCGCCACGCCCGCCGATACCGCGGTGCTGGCCGACATCTCCGCGCGCAGCTTCACCGAAACCTTCGGCGACTCGTATCCGCCGCAGGATCTGGCCGACTTCCTGCGCGACACCTACTCGCACCAGGCGATCGCGGCGCTGCTCAACGATCCGTCGTATGCGGCGTGGCTGTTGGAACGCGACGGCGTCGCGGTCGGCCATGCCCTGGCCGGTTCCTGCGGCCTGCCGCATGCTGAAGTCGCCGCCGGCGACGGCGAGCTCAAGCGTCTGTACGTGCTGCGCGAAGCGCAAAACGGCGGCTGGGGCGCGCGGATGTTCGAGGCGGTGCTGGAGTGGTTGCAGCGCGACGGGCCGCGGACCTTGTGGATCGGCGTGTGGTCGGAGAACTACGGCGCGCAGCGGTTCTATGGCCGCTACGGGTTCGAGAAAGTCGGTGCGTACGAATTCGTGGTCGGCGATACCCGCGATCATGAATTCATCCTGCGGCGCGACGCCCGATCCGCGCCAAGCCCCGCATAACCCAAGCGCCTCACCCGAAAGCCCCTGTAGGAGCTGCGCAAGCTGCGACCGCGGGGCCACCGATCGCGGCGTTTGCCTGAGAGCCTGCGGCCGACCTGACGCGGGAGTCGCGGACTTGCGTCGCGGTCGTGCGTTCGCGATCGCGGCTTGCGCCGCTCCTGCAGGGGGGTGTGTTGGCTACGCTGCGATCCGGCAGGTAAATGGAAACGGCCTCTTGCCGCACCAGCGGAAAGAGGCCGTGATTGCGGCGATGGATCAGCCGAAACTCAACGCTCGTTGAGCAACACGTTCAACGTCGTGGCATCCAGCGCGCCGCGCTTCTGCCCGAGCTTGAGCAGCATCGCTTCCAGATCGCCGGCCGCCGCCGAAGTGCGCAGGTTTGCGGTCGCCGACTTGAAGTCGGTGCCCACGGCGGTGTCGATCCGCACTTGCTGGCCCTTGATCACCAGCGGCTGCGGCTTGGCCTTGGCCGTCGAACCGCCGACGTGCTCGATCAGGATGCCGTTGTAGCCCAGGATCGGATCGGGCGCGGCGCCGGAGGTCGCGGGCGCGGCCATGGCGTCGTCCAGACGGGTCTGGATCGCGCGCAACGACTTCGCGTCGGTCACCGTCACCACCGGGTTGGGGCGGCCGGAATACACCAGGTAGGTGATCTGCAAACCGGGCGCCTCGGCGGCGAGGGCCAGCGCGGGCGCGGCCAGCAACGCCAGGCCGGCGATCAGAGTCTTCAGCGAACGCTTGTGCATGGTGGCTCCGTGGGCGATGGGCTTAGTTGACTTGTTCATGGCCGGTGCCCTCCACACTGTCGGACCAGACTCGGTAGAAACCGCAGAAATCGGTGTAGTTGCCGCGATTGGCGGTGCGCGGATCGGTGATCTCGTTGCCGGAGTTGTCGCGGGTGGTGGCCGCGGTGCCGCCGGGCTTGTGGGTCCACTTGCCGTTGGCGTCGCGCCGGTACCAGTGATAGTCCCAACCCGGGCCGACCACCAGTGCGACGATGTTCTTGTAGCTGCTGGCGTTTATCTGGGTATCGGCGACCGGCTCCAGGCCGTCGCGTTCGGCCGCGGCGCGCACCGCCGGGCAGGTGATCGAGCTGTACATGCTGCCGGCCGCGCGCCCGGGCTGGGCGAAGGTGTTGGTGGCCTTGTTGTTGGCGTAGTTGTAGCAATTGTTGTTGCGCTGGCGGGTGCTGCCGTCGTTCCAATACGTGGATTGGAAGCTGGTGCGCCCCGGAGCCATGATGTCGCCCAGGCCGCCGGTGGTGTCGGCCGCCAGCGCGCGGTTGTAGACCAGCACTTCGTCGATGCGGTCGTTGAAGCGGCTGGTGCTGGAACTGATATGGCCGCCGATCTGGAACGGACGGGTGGTGTTGTCCAGGTTGGCGGCGATCGGGGTCGGCTGGGCGGTGGTGCGGCGGCCGTCGATGTAGAACGAGATCGTGTTCGGTGCGCTGCTGCGGTTGACCACCGCGGCGATGTGATGCCAACGGTTCGCCGCCAGGCTCAGGCTGCCGTCGGAGACGTAGTTGCTCCAGGTGGTGCCGTCGTTGAGTTGCAGCAATACGTTGCGGCCCTGATCGACGCCGAACGAATACCCCTTGCCGCTGCCGGCGCCGCGGTTCTCGACCACGGTCTTGACGCTCGAGGAACCTGGCGCGGCCATGCGCACCCACGCGGCGACGGTGAAGCTGCCGGTGCCGACGTTGAGGTTGCTGGAGTTCGGCACTTCCACGTACTTGCCGCCGCTGAGGTCGGCGGCGGTGCCGAGCCAACCGAACGATGAGGCGGTACCGCCGATCACGCTTCCGTTGCGGCCATAACCGCTGGTGTCGGGCGCGCTGTTGCCCGACAAATCCAAATGCCATTCGCCGACCAGGCCGTTGGTGACCCGCGGTGGCGCCGCATGCGCGGCCAGGCAAGGCGCGAGCGCGAGGCCCAGCGCCACAAACCATGACGATCGATTCATACCGACTCCGTACTGATTCCGCCCTCGTTGGACGTGGCCGGAATCTAGGAGCCGGTCCCGGCCGCAAACGTGATTGCGCGCGCGGATCGGACGCCCGGGCGTCACAGTCCTTATGGCGTTTTGGACTTATGTGAGCGCCGGCGTCTTCGTAGCGGTATTCGCGCGTGAATGTTCAGGTGCGGCCGGCGTCGCGGCGGGCTAACTCGCTAACCGCAGCAGATCGCGCATCTGCTCGAACAACTGGGAACTGCTCGCCGGCGCCCAGGCCTGGCGCTTGCTCTCGCCGCAGCGGCAGTCGATGCGGTCCTGGCCGATCAGTCCGGACGGCGAGCGCTGCAGCAACCGCGGGTAATCGCGGCTGAGGCGGTGTTCGATCCGGTCGAAGTAGTCGTGGATCGGATGCAGCAGCGCGGCGTGGCGGCGCTGATCGCAGGGCGAGACCGGGGCGTGCATGGCCACCGCGGCCAACAGCGCCGAAGCGAGCACATTGACGATGGGCAGGGCAGGGTGGCGAAAGGCCATTACGCAGTGCCGACGCGAAGAGTGGCGCGCATCCTGAAGCGGGCCGGTGGTCGCATAATTTGCGTTACGTCACACTAATAAGGGTTTGCCGTTCCAAGTTTGTGCTTAAGTGATGCGCATCACTTTTTAACTTGTCTAAGGATTTCCAAAGGACTTGACTAGTTTCAAGTGCTACAAAATTTCCTGATGCAGTTCGCGTTCAGTTTTATCGCTCGGCGCGACCGTGCGCGGAAGTGTGATTGCGGTCTGGCTTAGCTGACCGTTTGTAACCCCGCGCGGCCGGAGCCGCGCCATTGCGGTCGCGGCGACAGGTCCGGGCTGCTTAGACAGGTCGAGCGCAAGCGCCGCATCGTTGCGGCGCTTGCGTCCGACCGACCTCAGCCCTCGGCCTGGATACCGTGCTCGCGCAGCAGCGGCGCGATATCGAAACGCCACAGGTTGCGCGAGCCGTTGAGCGGCTGGCCGACGCGCGCGGCGATGTCGCCGACCCGGTCGGGTTTGGCCTTCGGAAACGCCGCCGTCTGCGGGCGCATGCTGGTGGCGAAGATCTCGCCGAACGCGCGGCCCAGGGTCGGCGCGTTTTCCAGCCACACCGAGTTGACCTCGCCCGGCAGCGCGATCGGCTTGCCCCAGCCGCCTTGGGCGTCGCGGAAGACGATGTAGATGTCGGCCGCGCCGCGCGAATCGCCTTCGTTGCCGGCGAACAGCATGAAGCGTTCTTGCGGGTCGATCGCCGGGTCCATGCGGTTGGCCTTCGGGCCGACGCCGACGTCCAGCCGTTGCGGCGCGTCCCAGCCCTCGCCGTTGCGCTTGGCCAGGTACAGCTGATTGACGCCGCCGGAGTCCTCGCGCACCGCGGAGAAATACAGATTGCCGTTGGCCGCGACCGAGGGATTGAACACCGCCACGCCGCGATTGACCTCGCCCGGGATGTGCACCGGCTCGCCCCAGCCTTCGCCGCGCGCCTCGACGTACCACAGGTTCGCGCCAGGGAAGCTCTGGCCGCCGCGGACCGTGGTCAACGGCGCCGCGTCCGGCGTCGGCGGCCGGTTGGAGACGAAGTACAGGCGCTTGCCGTCCGGCGCGATATGCGGCTCGGAGTCGCGCCACACGCCGGAGAACGGCGCCACCCGCACCCGCGCCCAGCCGTCGCCGACCCGGTCGGCGAGCAGGATCGCGGTGTCGGCCGAGGCGTAGTCGCCGCGCATGAAGTACAGGTGGGCGCCGTCGCGGGTCAGGGTGGCGCTGGTTTCGTTGGCGGCGGTGGAGACGCGGCCGGGGCCGACCAGTTCGCCTCGCGGCGCTTGCGCGAACGCGGAGGCGGCGGTCAGGGCGGAGAGTGCGAAGAACAAGGCGTGGTGAGCGATCGACGGCATGCGTGCGAACCTTCGCGAAAGGAACGCAGACGCTAGGGCAAGGCCGAACGCCTCGCTGGTGCTTGAAGTCACCCTGGCGGCCGGCATACGGCGGCGCGCGGAGCGGCGCTTGGATCGCGCGCGCCGCGGCCCGATATTGGTAGCAACTCCGGTCGCGGCGAGGAACGCAATGGCCCCATCTCCGACAACCCGCAGGGTGGTGATGTTGCACGGCATCTGGATGCCGGGCGTGTCGATGGCCTGGCTGGGCGCGCGGCTGTCGGCCGCGGGTTTCCAGCCGGAGGTGTTCGCCTATGCCGGCGCCGGCGGCGGCCCGGAGGCGACGCTGCCGCGGCTGATCGAAACCCTGCAGCGCGGGCCGGTCCACGTACTCGCCCACAGCCTAGGCGGCCTGATCACCTTGAGCGCGTTGGGCGAGCGGCCGGAATTGCCGGTGCGGCGGGTGGTTTGCCTGGGCTCGCCCCTGCTCGGCAGCTCGGCCGCCGACGGCATCGCCCGCCATGCCTGGAGCGCGCCGATCCTGGGGCGCGCGGCGAAACTGCTGCACGAGGGCTGCCCGCCCTGGCGCGGGCAGGCCCAGGTCGGGCTGATCGCCGGTTCCAATCCGCACGGCCTGGGCCGCTACTTCGGCCGCTTCGAAGGCGAAAGCGACGGCACCGTGGCGGTTTCGGAAACCCGCCTGCCGGGCCTGACCGAACACGCGGTGATCCCGGCCAGCCACAGCGGCCTGCTGTTTTCGGCCCAGGCCGCGCGCATGGCCGAGGCGTTTTTCCGTCGCGGCCGCTTCGGCGACTGAGCGGCCGGCGGCGAAAATCGCCGGGCCGGCGGCGATCGGCGTTTTCGAGTCCAGGCGTCGGCCCGTTCGGGTAAAATCGCCGGCTTGTTCAGACAACACGTCCGGTAACGCCATGGGTAGAGGTCCGTCGATCGAAGCACGCAAGAACGCCGAAGACGCGCGTCGCGGCAAGATCTTCACCAAGATCATCCGCGAGATCAGCGTCGCCGCGCGGCGCGGCGGCGGCGATCCGAACAGCAACCCGGGACTGCGCACCGCGGTCGACAAGGGCCTGTCGGCGAACATGACCAAGGACGTGATCGAGCGCGCGATCAAGAAAGCCACCGGCGCGCTGGAAGGCGTGGAGTACGAAGAAATCCGCTACGAGGGCTATGCCCCCGGCGGCGTGGCGGTGATCGTCGACTGCCTGACCGACAACAAGGTCCGCACCGTCGCCGACGTGCGCCATGCCTTCGGCAAGTTCGGCGGCAACCTCGGCACCGACGGCTCGGTGTCCTTCATGTTCGCCAAGCGCGGCGTGCTGTGGTTCGACGCCGGCGCCGACGAAGACAAGATCACCGAAGCGGCGATCGAAGCCGGCGCCGACGACGTGGTGGTCTATCCCGAAGACGGCTCGATCGACGTGCTGACCGCGCCCGACGCGTTCGCCGCGGTCAAGGCGGCGATGGAAGCGGCCGGCCTGACCCCGGGCCAGGCCGAGATCACCTATCGCGCCGACAACAACATCGCCGTCGCCGGCGAGACCGGCCAGCAGGTGGTCAAGCTGCTGAATTGGCTGGAAGACATGGACGACGTGCAGAACGTCTATTCCAACGCCGATCTGGGCGAGGATGCGTATGCGTAGTGGCGGCACCCGGGAAAGCGCGCGGGCAGCGGGGTGTAGCGCTCCGGCTGCCGCGGCCGGCTTCCCGACCGCCGCGTCGCGCTGACGCTCCGATGACCACTGTCCACCCCTCATTTTCCAAATCCGGCAGCGTGCGCATCCTGGGCATCGACCCCGGCTCGCAACGCACCGGCGTCGGCGTGATCGATGTCGCCGGCGACGGCCGCTGCACGTACGTGCATGCGCGCGCGCTCAAGCTGCTGGATGCGGAGGATTTCCCTTCGCGCCTGGGCTTGCTGTGCGAAGGGCTGGAAGCGGTGCTCGATGAGTTCCAGCCCGACCAGGTGGCCATCGAAACCGTGTTCATGGACAAATCCGCGACCTCCGCGCTCAAGCTCGGCCATGCCCGCGGCGCGGCGCTGGCGACGGTGGTGCGGCGGCGGATCAAGATCAGCGAGTACCCGCCGCGGGTGATCAAGCAGTCGCTGGTCGGGCGCGGCGCGGCCGACAAGCAGCAGGTCCAGCACATGGTGCGGCTGTTGCTGAATCTTCCCGAAGTGAAGCTGCAGGCCGACGCCGCCGATGCGCTTGCGGTGGCGCTGACCCATGCCCACATGAGCGCTACGGCCCAACGCACCGGCATCGCCACCCATCAGCTGCGCAGGCGCGGAGCCTGAGATGGCCCGCGCGAGGGCGGTGGCCGCGGCGTGCGCCGCGCGCGGGGTAGGGTTCCGTGCGCGCGGCCGCGTTGTGTGGGGCGCAGGCCTAGTATTTTTCCCGAATCCCCAGATCGTCCGCCGGCGCGCCGCGCCGGCCCGGACGTCTATTCCGTTTGGAGCTTGCCCGTGATCGGTCGTCTCAAAGGCATCCTGGTGCACAAGCAGCCGCCGTGGCTGGTGGTCGACGTGCACGGCGTGGGCTATGAGCTCGAAGCGCCGATGAGCACCTTCTACGACCTGCCCGATATCGGCCGCGAAGTCGCCTTGTTCACCCATTACGCGCAGAAAGAGGACAGCGTCTCGCTGTACGGCTTCCTGCGCGAGGCCGAGCGGCGCTTGTTCCGCGACGTGCAGAAGGTCAGCGGCATCGGCGCCAAGATCGCCCTGGCGGTGCTGTCGGGCGTGCCGGTGGAGGAATTCGCGCGCTTGGTCCAGACCGGCGACGTCACCGCGCTGACCCGCATTCCCGGCATCGGCAAGAAGACCGCCGAGCGCATGGTGGTGGAACTGCGCGACCGCGCCGCCGATCTGGCCGGCGTCGGCGCCACCCTCGGCACCGGCGCGTTGCCCGGCGACGCGCAAAGCGAAGCGGTCATCGCCCTGCAGCAACTGGGTTACAAACCGGCCGAAGCCGCGCGCATGGCGCGCGACGCCACCGCCGCCGGCGACGATGCCGCCGCCATCATCCGCAAAGCGCTAAAGTCCGCGCTTCGTTGAGCCAAGGCGGGCTTCCGCCACGGAACTACGCGAAATGTCTTCTACCGTTCCTTCTTCTTCCGGCAAGAAAGCCGCTCACGGCCACTCGGCCGCGAACGGACACAACTCCGGCCATCACGGGTCGAAACAGGGGCTTCCCGGGTTGGTCGTCGGCGCTATTGGCGTCGTCTTCGGCGACATCGGCACCAGCCCGCTGTACACGCTGAAGGAAGCCTTCTCGCCGCATTTCGGCCTGACCGGCAACCACGACACCGTGCTCGGCATCCTGTCGCTGGTGTTCTGGGCGCTGATGATCGTGGTCACGCTGAAGTACGTGACCATCATCATGCGCGCCGACAACGACGGCGAAGGCGGGATCATGGCGCTGATGACCCTGGCCCAGCGCACCCTGGCCAAGGGCGGGCGCTCGGCTTACGTGGTCGGCATCCTCGGCATTTTCGGCGCGTCGCTGTTCTTCGGCGACAGCGTCATCACCCCGGCGATTTCGGTGCTCGGCGCGGTCGAGGGCCTGGAAGTCGCCGCGCCCGGGCTGCACCGCTTCATCGTGCCGATCACCGTGGTGATCCTGGTGATGGTGTTCCTGGCCCAGCGCTTCGGCACCGAGAAAGTCGGCAAGGTGTTCGGGCCGATCACCATGATCTGGTTCGTGTCGCTGGCGGCGATCGGCATCTACAACATCGTCCAGGGCCCGGAAGTGTTCAAGGCGCTGGACCCGCGCTGGGCGATGCGTTTCTTCATGGAGCACGGCTCGCACTCGGTGCTGATCCTCGGCGCGGTGGTGCTGGCGGTGACCGGCGGCGAAGCGCTGTACGCCGACATGGGCCACTTCGGCGCCAAACCCATTCGCTACGCCTGGTACACCATGGTGCTGCCGTGCCTGATGTTGAACTACCTCGGCCAGGGCGCGTTCGTGCTGCACCACCCCGAGGCGGTGAAGAATCCGTTCTTCGAAGCGGTGCCGTCGTGGGCGCTGTATCCGATGATCGTGCTGGCGACGATGGCCGCGGTGATCGCCTCCCAAGCGGTGATCACCGGCGCCTACTCGGTGGCGCGTCAGGCCATGCAGCTGGGCTATATCCCGCGCATGCAGATCAAGCACACCTCCAGCGACACCATCGGCCAGATCTACGTGCCCTACATCAACTGGGTGCTGGCGATCTGCGTGATCGGCGTGGTCCTGGCGTTCCGCAGCTCGACCGCGCTGGCCACCGCGTACGGCATTTCGGTCGCGACCACGATGCTGATCGACACCTTGCTGCTGGCGCTGGTCGCGCGCGCGCTGTGGCCACGCTGGCGCAAGTGGGTGTTGCCGCTGTGCGTGGTGTTCTTCGCCGTCGACGTCGGTTTCGTCATCGCCAACGGCGCCAAGTTCTTCCAGGGCGCGTGGTTCCCGGTGGTGCTGGGCCTGGTGGTGTTCACCCTGCTGCGCACCTGGCGCCGCGGCCGCGAGCTGCTGCACGAGGAGGTGCGCAAGGAAGGCATCCAGCTCGACAGCTTCCTGCCCGGCCTGATGCTGGCGCCGCCGGCGCGGGTGCCCGGCACGGCGATCTTCATGACCGCCGACAAGGGCGTGGTGCCGCACGCGCTGCTGCACAACCTCAAGCACAACAAGGTGCTGCACGAACGCAACGTGTTCCTGACCGTGGAAACCCTCGGCGTGCCGTACGCGCCCAAGGACAAGCGGCTCAAGATCGAGGCGATCGGCAACGACTTCTATCGCGTGCTGATCCGCTTCGGCTTCATGGAAGTGCCCGACGTGCCGCTGGCGCTGATGCGCTCCTGCGATGCCGGCGGCATCTACTTCGATCCGATGGATACCACCTATTTCGCCAGCCGCGAAACCGTGGTCGCCAGCCGCCACCGCGGCATGCCGATCTGGCGCGACCGCCTGTTCGCCTTCATGCACCGCAACGCGGCGCCGGCGACCGGCTTCTTCCGGATTCCGGGCAACCGTCTGGTCGAATTGGGCGCGCAGGTCGAGATCTGACCGGCGCGGCGGCGACGCCGCGCTATCGGCCCGTTGTCATACCGGCAAGCCGCATCGCAGGAACGCTGCGGTGCGCGCGGCGGCCCGGGAAATAACCGTTCCATCGGCAACGGCGACGCGCGCGGCGCGCGCGCCTAGCCTCGTGGCGATTCCATCGACCTACGAGGCTCAGACATGTCCGATTCGCGCGCATTCGTCGTCCAACAGGCCGACGCCGAAACCATGACCGGCAACGGCACCCAGTTGTGGCTGCTGGCCGACGCCAGCGACTGCTGCGGCGCGCTCGGCGCCAATCGCCTGCGCCTGCAGCCGGGCGCGGCCGGCGCGCGCCCGCATCTGCACAAGCGCTCCAGCGAAGCGTTCTACGTCCTGGAGGGCGTGCTGGAAATGCAGATCGACGGCGAAACCGTGCGGGTGGAGCAGGGCGGCTATGCGGTGATCCCGCCCGGCGTGGTCCATTCCTTCGCCGCCACCGCCGGCGAGGTCGCCGACGTTTTCATCACCCTGACCCCGGGGGTGGAGCGCTTCGAGTACTTCCGCATGCTGCCGAGCATCCTGCGCGGCGAGGTCGATGCGCAGACTCTGGCGAAAGTGCACGAGCGCTTCGACGTGCATTTCGTCTGAGCCGCGGCCGGGCGGGGCGGTCGCGCCGGCCCCCGCGTCCGGCCGATCGGCGCGCCAAACCTAGGTCCGCGCGCCGTCCCATGCGAACATATCGGCATGAACGATCCGCGCATCATCGCCCCCGGCGCCACCCGCGAAGACGAAGCCATCGAGGCCTCGATCCGGCCCAAGCGCCTGGACGAGTACCTGGGCCAGCAACCGGTGCGCGAGCAGCTCAAGATCTATATCGAAGCGGCCAAACACCGCGGCGAGGCCATGGATCACGTGCTGATCTTCGGCCCGCCCGGCCTGGGCAAGACCACCCTGAGCCACGTGATCGCCAACGAACTCGGGGTCAATCTGCGCCAGACCTCCGGCCCGGTGATCGAAAAAGCCGGCGATCTGGCCGCGCTGCTGACCAATCTGCAGCCGCACGACGTGCTGTTCGTCGACGAAATCCATCGCCTCTCGCCGGTGGTGGAGGAAGTGCTGTATCCGGCGATGGAGGACTACCAGATCGACATCATGATCGGCGAAGGCCCCGCGGCCCGCTCGATCAAGCTGGATCTGCCGCCGTTCACCCTGATCGGCGCGACCACCCGCGCCGGCCTGCTGACCGCGCCGCTGCGCGACCGTTTCGGCATCGTCCAGCGGCTGGAGTTCTACAACGCCGAGGAACTGACGCGGATCGTGCGCCGTTCCGCGCAGATTCTCGGCATCGCCTGCGCGCCCGAGGGCGCCGCCGAGATCGCCCGCCGCTCGCGCGGCACCCCGCGCATCGCCAACCGGCTGCTGCGGCGGGTGCGCGATTACGCCCAGGTCCGCGCCGGCGGCCATATCGACCGCGACACCGCCGATGCGGCGATGGCGATGCTCAAGATCGATCCGGAGGGTTTCGACGATCTCGACCGGCGCCTGCTGCGGATCATCATCGAATCCTTCGACGGCGGCCCGGTCGGGGTGGAATCGCTGGCCGCCGCGCTCAGCGAGGAACGCGGCACGCTCGAGGACGTGGTCGAGCCGTATTTGATCCAGCAGGGCTATCTGATCCGTACCGCGCGCGGCCGCATGGCCACGCCGCGCGCCTACCGCCTGATGGGCCTGAAGCCGCGCGCCGACAGCGCCGGCCTGTTCGATCAGGAGCCCGAGCTGTGAGCGCGACCGCCGCGCCCGGCCCGCTGTCGCGAGGAACCCGCGCTTGAGCCCCCAATCGCCGACGCCCCATACCGAATCCCAGCTATTCAGTTGGCCGACACGCGTGTATTGGGAAGATACCGACGCAGGCGGGCTGGTGTACCACGCCCAATACCTGGCGTTTCTGGAGCGCGCGCGGACCGAATGGGTGCGCGCGCTGGGTTACGGCCAGGACGGTTTGCGCCGCGATCACGGGCTGTTGTTCGTGGTCGCCGGCATGCAGATCGGCTTTCTCAAGCCGGCGCGATTGGACGATGCGCTCGAAGTCACGGTGGAACTGCGGCGCTGCCGCCGCGCCAGCCTGATCTTCGCGCAGACCGTGCGCCGCGGCGAGGAGCAGTTGATCGCCGCCGAGGTCCGGGTCGCGGCGGTGGACGCAGAGCATCTGCGTCCGTGCGCGATTCCGCCGGTGCTGCTGGCGCAACTGCAGGCGCAGGAAGCGCCGGGCGAAACCCAAGGCTGAGCGGCTCGCCGCGAGTGCCTTCGGCTTCACCGCCACCCGTGTAAAAAATCCACCGTTGCAACCCCACCACACCCCGCGGCTCGTTGACTCCCCACGGACCGCGCAGCCCCACCACTGGCCCGCGCATCGGGCTACGGAGAAACAAGCATGACGTCATCGCCGATCGCGCTTCTGGCCACGACTGTACAAGCCCTGCCGGAGGAAGCCGCCCAGGCCGTGACCCAAGGCGCCGCCGCGGCCGGCAACGCCACCGCCGCCTTCAATCTGTGGGATCTGGTGATCAAGGCCAGCCTGCCGGTCCAGTTCATCATGCTGCTGCTGGTGATCGCCTCGATCACCTCGTGGATCATCATCTTCCGCAAATGGAAGGTGATCCGCCGGGCCAAGGCCGAGGCCGACCATTTCGAGGAGCGCTTCTGGTCGGGCGCGGAGCTGTCCAAGCTCTACGCCGGCACCACCGAACGCGCGCGTTCGATCGGCGGCCTGGAAGCGATCTTCGAAGCCGGCTTCCGCGAGTTCAACCGCATCCGCCAGCGTCGCGGCGTCGACGCCCGCGCCCAGCTCGAAGGCGCCCAGCGCGCGATGCGCGCGACCGGTTCGCGCGAGATCGACGGGCTTGAGCACAACCTGGAACTGCTGGCCAACATCGGCTCGACCTCGCCCTACATCGGCCTGGTCGGCACCGTGTTCGGCATCATGGTGACCATGCATTCGCTGGTGTCGGCATCCAAGCAGGTCGGCATCGCCGACGTCGCCCCGGGCATTTCCGAGGCGCTGCTGGCCACCGCGATGGGCTTGTTCGTGGCGATCCCGGCGGTGTGGGCCTACAACCGCTTCGCCACCGGCGTGGAGCGCCTGGCGGTCCGCTACGACGCGTTCTCGGAAGAGTTCTCCTCGATCCTGCAGCGGCAGGCGCACCTGGACGAGTGATGCGGCCCACGCCGACCACTTCGCCCAGCCCGCGCCCCGCGCGGCCGCCGCAATCGCGGCGCCGCCTCGCGTAACCAGAGGAACCGCCATGTCCGGCACCATCCGCCGCCCGCGCAAACGCAAGCTCAAGTCCGAGATCAACGTCGTGCCTTACATCGACGTGATGCTGGTGCTGCTGATCATCTTCATGGTCACCGCGCCCCTGCTCACCCTGGGCGTGGACGTCGAGCTGCCTAAATCCAACGCCAAATCGATGGCCACGACCAACGATCCGGTGCTGGTCCAGGTCGACGACCAGGGCAACTTCTTCTTGGCGGTCAAAGCCGGCAAGAAGGAAGCGGTGAGCGCGCAAACGCTCGCCACCAAGGTCGGCGCGCTGGTCAAGCAGAACGGCAAGGAAAAGCTGCAGGTCGTGATCGCCGGCGACGGCCGCTCCAACTACCAGCCGATCATGGATGCGATGAACATCCTGCAGAACGCCGGGGTGGAGAAGGTGAGTCTGATGAGCCAGCCCGAGAAGAGCGCCAAGCAATGAGGGAAAGCCGCGCCGATACGGTGCAAGCCGTGCTGCTGGCCGTGCTGTTGCACGGTCTGCTGATCGCGGCGTTGATCCTGAGCGTGCTGTTCAACTGGAACAGCGGGCAGGTGTCGGCCGCCGGTTCGCCGATGTCCACGGAGCTGACCGAGGTCAGCGATCTGTCGGCGGCGATGCAGCGCACCCTGCGCACCAAGGTCAAACCGGTCGAACCGCTGCCGCAGCCCGAGCCGGACGACGCCGCGCCGCTGCCGCAGCCGATCGAAGAACCCAAGCCGCAAGACGCGCCGGTGCCGCAGCAGCAGTCGCCGCAGGATTTCATCGCGGTGCCCGACGACACCAGCCAGGAGCAGGTGGTCGACACGCCCACGCCCAATCGCGCCGAAGAACAGAAGATCCAGGAAGCCAAGGCGCGCCAGGAGCAGGTCGACCTGACCGAACAGAAGCGTCAGGAAGAGGCGCAGCAGCAAAAGCGTCTGGCCGAGCAGCAGGAAAAGCTTAAAGAGCTGGAAAAGATCCGTGCCGAGCGCGCCAGGCTGCAGCGCCAGACCGATCTGGCCGAACAGAAGCTGCAGCAGATCGCCGACTCGCGCGCCGCCACCGCCAGCCAGAACGCCGCCGCGGCAACGCCGGCGCCGGCGGGCAATCAGGGCGTCGACGCCGGCCTGGCCGCGCGCTACGCCGCCGCGTTGCAGGCCGCGATCGTGCAGAAATGGACCCGCCCCGACAGCGTGCCGCTGGGCGCGGGCTGTCGCCTCAACATCCGCCAGCTGCCCGGCGGCAGCGTGATCGCGGTGGAAGTGGTCGAGCCCTGCGGTTACGACGAACAAGGCCGGCGTTCGATCGAAGCCGCGGTGCTCAAGGCCCAGCCCTTGCCGTACGCCGGTTTCGAGAAGGTCTTCTCGCGCAACCTCAACGTCAACTTCCGCGCCGAGGACCGTTGATGGCCACGCGCGCGCTGCTTGCCGTTGCCGCCCTGACCGTGCTGGCCGCGCTCGCGCCGCCCGCGGCGGCGCAGCGCAATCAGCAGATCGGCCTGGACTGCCAGTCCGATCCGCAGCGCTGCATGCCGGAAAACCAGATGCGCTATTACCAGGAACTGCGCGACAGCATCCTGCAGCACTGGCACCCGCCGTCCAGCGTCGCCGCCGACAGCTTCTGCGCCCTGGACCTGCGCCAGGCGCCGGGCGGCAAGTTGGTGTCGGTGCAGGTGGCCGAGCCCTGCGACCTGGACGCGGCCGGCCGCAGCCTGCTGCTGGCCGCCGCCCGCGACGCCAGCCCGCTGCCGTACACCGGCTACGAACAGGTGTTCCGGCCGCAGCTGCGGCTGAGCCTGCGCGCCCAGGAACCCGATTCGGCCGAAGACAGCCGACCCAAACGCTGGTGGAGACGTCTGCGCGAGCGCTGAGACAGGCGCTGCGACCCGTCCGGCCGTCGGCTGGCGGTGTTGTGCCAAAAACCGAGCGAAATGGCGGATTTCGCTGCATATCCGCGCCATTGGCGGCCGATTTGCCTCGTCCGGCAAGCCGCGAATGCAAATTGACGCCGGTTTTTGAGCCCACGTTCACCCAACAGCGTTAACAATGCCGAACCTGAACAAACCCCCGTTGAACCCCCACGGAGTGCCGATGAAACGACCCCTGCGCTGGCTGGCCTCGATGCTGGCTCTCCTGCTTCCCTTCGCCGCCGCCGCCCAGCAGCAAGGGTTGGAGATCGACATCGTCGGCGGCAACGCCTCGGCCACTCCGATCGCGGTGGTGCCGATGCCGTACCAGGGCGGCGCCGCGGCCCCGCCGACCGACATCGCCGAGGTGGTGCGCAACGATCTCAACCGTTCCGGCCAGTTCCGCGGCCTGCCGGTCGAGCAGATGACCGCCAAGCCGACCAAGGGCAGCGAAATCAGCTACCCGGATTGGCGCGCGCTCAACCAGGACTACATCGTCGTCGGCCGGGTGGTCGATGCCGGCGCCGGCAGCTACCGGGTCGAGTACGAACTGTTCGACGTGGCCAAGCAGCAGCGCCTGCTCGGTTTCGCCCTGACCGCGCGCGCCAACGCCATGCGCGATGTGGCCCATCAGATCGCCGATGCGGTGTACGAGAAGATCACCGGCGTGCGCGGCGCGTTCTTCACCCGCATCGCCTACGTGACCGCCACCGGCACCGGCCGCGGCAGCAATTTCGCGCTGATGGTCGCCGACTCGGACGGCTTCAACCCGCAGACCGTGGTGCGCTCGCCCGAGCCGCTGGTGTCGCCGTCGTGGAGCCCGGACGGCAACAAGCTGGCCTATGTGAGCTTTGAGGGCGGCAATTCCTCGATCTACATCCAGAACATCGGCACCGGCAGCCGCGAGCTGATCGCCAAGTTCCGCGGCATCAACGGCGCCCCGGCGTTCTCGCCGGACGGCCGCCGCCTGGCCCTGACCCTGTCGCGCAGCGGCAACCCGGAAATCTACGTGATGGACCTGGGCAGCAAGGCGCTGACCCAGCTGACCAACCACTTCGCCATCGACACCGAGCCGACCTGGTCGGCCGACGGCAGCAAGATCTATTTCACCTCCGACCGTGGCGGCAAGCCGCAGATCTACGTGGTTTCGGCCAGCGGCGGCGGCGCCACCCGGGTGACCTTCCAGGGCAGCTACAACGCCAGCGCCGACGTGTCCTTCGACGGCAAGAAGATGGTCACCGCGCAGGGCGCCGGCAGCACCTACCGGATCGCGATGATGGATTCCAGCCTCGGCTCGCCGCGCTGGACCACTTTGTCGCCCGGTTCGCTGGACGAGTCGCCCAGCTTTGCCCCGAATGCCTCCATGATCATTTATGCTGCGCGCGAAGGACGCCGTGGCGTGCTGTATGCCGTTTCAGCCGATGCCCGGGTGCGCCAGCGCCTGGTGCTGGCCGACGGCGACGTGCGCGAACCGGCCTGGGGACCTTACCGGCTGCCGCGCTGACGCGCCCGCCGACCCCACGCGCGGATCGCGCCACACGCCTGCCGAACCCCCCGAACGACTCCTGCCCCACGTTACAAACTGACGAGGAATACCCATGAACAACGCTGCCCGCATCCTGCTCACCGCCGTGCTCTGCACCGCGGCCGTCGCCTGCTCGAAGAAGGTCAAGGAAACCCCGGTCGACGCCGGCCCCGGTTCGACCACCACCACCCCGGGCGGCGAAACCGGCCCGACGGCTTCCGGCGCCTACGGCCCGAACGACCTCGACACCGACGCCTGCCTGCGTCAGCGCGTGGTCTACTTCGACCTCGACCAGGATTCGCTGAAGCCGGAATTCCAGGCCATCGTCGGCTGCCACGCCAAGTACCTGCGCGACCGTCCGTCCTCGCGCATGACCCTGGAAGGCAACGCCGACGAACGCGGCAGCCGCGAGTACAACTTCGGTCTCGGCGAGCGCCGCGGCCAGGCCGTGTCCTCGGCGATCCAGGCCAACGGCGGCTCGGGCAGCCAGATCACCGTGACCTCCTACGGCGAAGAGCGCCCGGTCTGCACCGACTCCAACGAAGACTGCTGGGCCAAGAACCGTCGCGTCGAAATCGTCTACACCGCCAAGTAATCGGCCGGTAACGCGATTGCCCGCAGACCAACGAAGGCTTACCAGCGATGCGTAAATTCGCACTAGCCTTGGCGATCGTGGGGGGGGGGTTTGGTTCCCCCCCCCCCCCCTCCCCCCCCCCCCCACTCCCCCCCCCCCCCCCCCCCTCCCCACCCCCCCCCCCCCCCCA